>DKLE01000277.1:10723-17847 GCA_002455605.1 Firmicutes bacterium UBA6648 | reverse complement strand
TTTTTGATTGATAAAATATCCCACATAAATAAAATTAATAAAGATTATCACCACATTGAGGATAACCGGAAAATATAACATATCGCTGATCATTTCATCTCTTTTCCGCCGTTCGGTCATTCTCAACTCTTTAATGCTTTTTTGATGAGAAATCAGAATTTCTGAAAGCTCAAGTGGATTTATCTCATCCCACTGCATTAAAAGGCCCGCGAATTCTTTTCCGATAGTTGTTTCCAAATGTTCGCCCATAATCTGCTGTGCTTCTCTTCTTTTATTTACTCGAAGAAGACTGAGCATTTTCATATAAACCCGCTGTAAGCTCCCTTCCCTCTCAGAAAGCTTCTCTATTATGAAATCCGTGCCCACCTGTTTTCCCCTATCTATAGAAATGATATTTCTCAGGAAGGAAATTCCCTCATAAATTTCTTTGTCTGCCATCTGATTGATTTTTTTCTTCCGAAGAGCCTCCTGTTTATCTTTTAAACTCTGCCACACCCTTGATACCTGTACCTTCTCTTCCAAAGAACGAATTGATCTCCTGTTTAAATAAAACGTTTCCCTGCATAGAATGCAGTAAATTCCCATACTGAACAGGCCTATCGTTAGCAGATAGAATGTATAAGCTTTCATACCTTCTCCTTTACTATGCAATTACAGGCTAATAGTCAAATTTTTGTCTGCTTACTATCTCCATAATTGTAATATTCATCAGAAACATTACTAAGCTGACTGTAAAAAATAAAAAGCCTTCTTTCGTAAAAAGTTGATTTTTTATATAAGTGTTCAGGCTCATTCCGATATATTTTATAGATATGACTATCGTAAATGCATATAAAAACGGAATCATATAGACCACAATTCTTATTGACTCCGAATTAAGCCTTTTCCTCTCCTCCAAAATGGTTCTTGCATCTCGAAGCTGAATTAAAATATCTTCAATTGCTAAAGAAACATTGATACCTTTTTCCGCAGCTAATTGTATATTGTAGGCAAACATTCTGCTCCAATTTGTATTAATAATACCCGAAAAATCATCAACTGCCTTTTTAATCTCTTTTGGATTTCCCGTACTCCTTAATTCCAAAAGCATTTTTAAAATAAAAGAATTGCTGATCTTTGTATTCTTACTTTCCTGCAATAGCTTTTCTAACGCTTCATATACATTAAAATTTGCAATTCGGTATTGATTTAAAAAATTACTTATCAGCATTTCTCCTTCAAAACTGCTTTTTCTTCGGATCCCCTCGAACTTAATGCGAAGAAGAATATATGGCATTGCAGCAATAACCACTGCCAGAAAAACGGAACTTAAAGGGGACATGTTTCTGATGCTTATACACCATACAACCACAAAGGTCACAAGCATAAACATCATCACATAAATTCCTCTCATATGCAGGGTAGTTTGTGCGATACAATCAAAGTGCTTTTCCAGCCCGGCAGGTTCCTTCAGCTGTCTTCTTCTCTCTCTAAGCCTATGTTTTATTGTTAGCTTTGCGGTACACTGCATGAAATCCTTGCTGTAAACAATTGCTGTTCCCATACAGAAAAGCATTGCGATCCCTGCTTCAACTAGAACATTCATAATCTGTTTCATCATCCGTTTCCTCCGCTTTCATAGGACTTTTTTCTGCTAATATTTTTAATAATCCGGAATAAAGCCTGAAGCTGTCTTGATTTTCTTCCATTCCTGCTGTCACTTTATCCTTGCTTATAATATGCCGCCACTGCCAGTTGTCCTGCTCACAGTTATAAATGCAGATAGGCTGGATATTGATCTTTTCTGTGACTCTGTCAAAATGTATTTCATAAATACCTTTTAGCCGCTTTTTTCCTTTATCCTTTAGCTGAATAAAATGAAAAATATAATCAAAACTATCAGCAGCTCTTCTCGCAATCAGTTTCATATCGCCCCCCAGACTCAGCATTATTTCAGCGGCTACATCATAAGGAAAATTGATAGGATTTCTTTCATGAAAGGTTATTTTTAAGCGTCTCGTTCCTTTACTGGCTATTCGAAGTACCGTGTCCAGTGCAATTCCGTCTCTGGCCTCAGCCATAATCAAATAGTCCGCATCGCTTCGGAGCAAATGCTGGGTGATACTCCTAAGCTTATCCCCTTTCGCCAGTATCTGGACAATAGGTGCTTCCGGCATAAGCTTATGCAAACTGATTTCCGGATCAGTTTCCAGCATAACTCCCTCCAAGCTCTCATCTTCATAGCTCTGCAAAGTAGCTAAAAAAGAGGTCTTTCCACTCTTCATTGCCCCGGTAGCCGCTATGGAATAGCCTAACCTCACCATTTCTTTTAAAAAAGGAATGCAGTTCCACGGAATCGTACCTCTTTTTGCCTGTTCTTCAAAGGTATAGCTGGGTATAATATATCTTCTGAACACCAGTACATCCTGTCCTGCTTTAACAGATTCTCCCCGAAATACCGTAATCCTTGTTCCGTCTAATGTATATAATTCGTGAAAATCCTTATCCAAACGTTCTTCCGGGGTCATGAGCAAAAATGCACGAATTAACTGCTCTCTTCTTTCTTGTGAAATGGTCTGAGGCTTCAGTACCATTTTTCCCCCTTCCTGAAAGTAAATCCTTTCACCTATTACTTTACAGGAGCTGCTTTGTGCATATGCTTTGGAAAACCATTCTGCAATCCCCGCTAATCCCCAATTTTCATGATAGATTGCTTCTTCCAGATTTTCATACCATGAAGGGTATTGGGTTTTTTCTGCATTATGTTTCTTCACCAATTGTCTAATCTTATTTTTAAAGAAGTTTACTTCTTTGTTAAAGCCTATTATTGCGTTTTTCTGGATAGCGATCATTCTTTCAATGTCCTTGTTCTCTTCTTCCCATTCCCGTTGGAATTCTAAATTAATAATATTGCAAAGATTGTTAAAACTAAACAAACTGGCCGGTTTCTTTTGAACCTCTTGAATAATAAAGTGATCTAAATAAAATTTTTCCATAATCTATTTTTCCTCTGTACTTTTATTAAAGGTAATCCTGCCACTTCCAGCATTTCGTTTGCAATGGCAGTAATATCTGATAAATAGTTGTCTGATTTAAAATGAATAAGGGTTTTGTGATCCATTTCAGCATGACGATCATGGGAAGAGGCTCGAATTTTGAAAATCATTTCTTTGTTCATGCACAACCTTTCCTTTATATAGCTAATCGTATGGGGATCTTCTTGGTAAAACTTATTGATCAGAAAACGGTCAAACTTTATTTGTGCTTTCTCAAACCACTGTGCCATCCCCTCATATCTGCATAAACTGGATTCCAACTGTGTTAGTATTAAATAGTTTTTGGCAGCTGCCGACATTCCTCCCAAGGCTAACCCATTGTCCAGTTCACTTCCGGTATCCGCTATAATGATTTCAAAGCTTCCCCTGATTGCTTCCAGCAGATATTGTGCTGAATTAGGAAAATAGTAGCGTTGCTCCTGTTCATTGGATAAACCTGCCAAAATGTATAAATTTCTTTTGCGTCGGCATGCTTTTGCAAAATCCCTGCTGATAATCATTTGACTGTCCATCTGCAATTTAAATTCATCAATTGTTTTTACGCTCTCTTCTACGTATTCCCCATTTTTTCTTCCGTTTAATGATATAAACAAAACATTAATATTACTGTTTTGTGCCGCAATCAACTCAGCTGCCGATTGAGCTATCATTGTTACACCTGTTTTATGATCGATACCATGGAATGCAAACAGATTATTCATTGATGCTTTCCCCCTTTTGGATAATTAAAAGTTTTATATTTTGCTCCTCTGCCACGTCCCGGATTTTTTTATACTCTTCAAGATCTGCTATAATTTCCACATGAGCTATAACAGAACTGCTGAAGTGTCTCTGTAAAATTTCATCGCTGGGATTGTTCTCTGTATTTACTACCTCCTGCTCATTCTCATCCTTCACATAGGCAATTGGGTAAGTACCCATATAAACACTGCCTTCTTCACTAAAAATATCAATTACATCCCCCTTTCGCAATGAACTGCTTCTGCTGTCAATCCAAATATCTTTGATGGGAAAAATAGACTTGCCTTCCCCTAATATCTGCCCTTTTTCCGTAAACATTTTCGGGACTACCTGAGACAGCTTTGGTATATATTGATTAGCTACAAACCCTTTTATCTGATATAGACTTTTTGGGGTTATGGCTCCCGGCACCGTACTCTCCGACATACTTCTGATCTCTATAAAATCACTTTCTTTTATTACCCTCCCTTTCTCAATATTGTCTTTAGCTACCATCACACTTTCCATAATGAATTGCTCCCGTCCAAGGTTCTCCCACCACCACAAGGCAACTACAGCTAAAGTAATTAGTAAAATACCCATCAACGGTCTTACGTTTCTGAATCTCATAGCCTTCCTTTCTCAAATTACATTTTTTACCATTTCATATTTTAATTATATCTTCCCCGAATGATTTGTCAACCATATTTTTACATTTATTACTTTTTATATGAAATTTCTTATTCTTTGTTTTTACCGCTTAAAAGAGATTATTAAATCTGCTTAAAATCATTGACTTTTAGCCATTCAAACAATAGAATAATAGAAGTTCGCTATAAAAAATGGGCGATTTATAGCTGAATAAAAATAGAATGGAGTTAATTATGAGTTTATTAATAGTAGAAAATGTATCTCACGGTTTTGGAGGCAGAACCATTTTGGAGGATGTCTCCTTCCGTTTATTAAAAGGAGAACACGTCGGCTTAATCGGTGCTAACGGTGAAGGTAAATCTACCTTTTTAAATATTATTATAGGAAATATACAACCTGATGAAGGTAAAGTGGAATGGTCTAAAAATGTTACAGTAGGTTATCTTGACCAACACTCCGCTTTGAAATCTGGCATGACAATTCGTGACGTACTTCGCGATGCTTTTAAGAACATGTTTGAACTGGAAAAAAAGATGCTTGCCATGTACGATCAAATGGGCGAGGACGGTGCGGATGTGGATGCACTGATGGAGGAAGCCGGTGAAATTCAACAAATTTTAGATCACAGTGGATTCTATACCATCGACGCCAAAATTAATGAAGTAGCCGGAGGGCTGGGTCTTGCGTCCATCGGTTTGGATAAGGATGTATCGGAGCTTTCGGGCGGACAGCGAACCAAAGTGCTGCTGACAAAGCTTCTCTTAGAAGATCCTTCTATCCTTCTGTTGGATGAACCGACAAACTATCTGGACTTTGAGCATATCGAATGGCTGAAAAGATATCTTCAGGAATATGAAAACGCATTTATTCTCATATCCCATGATGTGGAATTTTTGAATTCTGTAGTAAATGTTATTTATCACGTAAATAACGGAGAGCTTTCCAGATATACGGGAGATTATAACAATTTCTTACACATGCATGAAATAAAAATGAAACAGCAGGAACGCGCTTATGAACGTCAGCAGGCCGAAATAGAAAAAATGGAAGATTTTATTGCCAGAAATAAAGCAAGGGTTGCAACACGAGGTATGGCAAACAGCAGACAAAAAATGCTTGATAAGATTGAGATTATTGAAAAACCCAGAGAAAAACCAAAGCCATCCTTTCAATTTAAAGAAGCTCGAACTCCAAGCCGGTATTTGGTACAGGCCAAAGATTTAATTATTGGATACGGTGAACCCTTAACAAAACCTCTGAATTTTGAAATCGAGCGAGGGATGAAGCTTGCCATTACAGGTACAAACGGTCTGGGAAAAACCACCCTTCTCAAAACAATATTAGGGAAAATTAAATCCTTAGGAGGAGAAATCGAGCTTGGCGATTACCTGGCTCCCGGTTATTTTGAGCAAGAAGCCGGACGAGATAGTGAAATTACCGCTTTGGACTACATTTGGGGAAAATTCCCTTCCTATACCAACGGAGAAGTTCGGTCAGCACTGGCAAAATGCGGCTTAACCACCGAGCATATTACTAGCCAGATGCGAGTATTGAGCGGTGGTGAAAATGCGAAGGTCCGCCTCTGTGAACTGATGCAGAAGGAAGCAAACTGGTTGATTTTGGACGAACCTACCAACCATTTAGATGTAGAGGCAAAAGATGAATTACAAAGAGCTCTTATGGAATATAAAGGTTCCATCCTCCTCGTATGCCATGAACCTATGTTTTATGAGGATTGGGTAACTGATATCTGGAATGTGGAAGATTGGACACTAAAAATTGTTTAGCCATAATTAACCAATATTGTATAAAAATAGCTTGATTTTTGTTGCTATTCATAATATACTCTTACTATGCTATGTCAAAAATTAACAAAACAGGGAAAGGACATAGGTATAAAGGGAGGAAAAATGAATATTTTAAAAAAATTAACAGCATTGGGCCTAACAGTAGTAATAACAGCTGGACTAGCTGCCTGCGGAGGCGGCGGTAGTTCTGCAAAGGACGTTATGAAAACGGCTCAGGACAAACTAAAGGACGTAAAAAGTTTAAGCTATGATATGGTAATGGATATGGATTTCTCCGCAGGCGAACAGACCATAGAAAGTGATACAACAGCAAAGATTGATTATACTACGGATCCGTTAGCTATGAAAATAAACATGGCGATGGATATGGGAGCTCAGGGCTCTGCAGATATCACAATGTATGCGGAAAAACTGGACGACAAGTATATGATGTACATGACCATGGACGGTGTTAACTGGGCAAAGCAAACCTTAGGTGACGCTTCAGAACTGGAACAGTACAACGCACAAAATTCCATGGAGCTATACCTGAACGGAATTGAAAATTTCAAAGAGGCTGGTACGGAAAAAGTCAACGGAAGCGATGCCACACGTTATGACGGGGTTATATCTCAAGATGCAATAGGCGATGTAATGGCTTCATCCGGTGCTGCTGATAAATTCACCCAGTATGGTTTAACTGAAACACAAATTGGGGAGTTGTATAAAGATCTAGGCGATCTTCCCGCTTCTGTGTGGATTGATAACGAAAGCTCACTACCTGTAAAATACGAAATGGATATGACGGGTGTGATGCAGCAAATGTTTACTAAAGCCGTGGAATCTTCCAATCAGAATCTTCCTTCTGACTTTAAAGTAGATAAAATGTTTATCACCATGACCTTAACTAATTTCAACAACGTTGATAAAC
>DKLE01000277.1:1954-10595 GCA_002455605.1 Firmicutes bacterium UBA6648 | reverse complement strand
TAAAATTACGGTTCCTGATGCCGCTAGAAATGGACAGGAAGCTGCATTCTAAAAAAGAGGGATTGAAAACCAATAGGTTTCAATCCCTCTTTTTTTCTTATATCTTACCAGACAGGTTTTGTCATAGAAACAGGATTCTGCCCCATTCCTCTCAGCACACTCAGTCCTGCGTCCCGTGCCGCTAAAAGTGCTTGCTTCACGGCAGCAGCATCTCCTGAAAATGCGATAATTATTTCATTGGTATAGCTTGTTCCTACCGTTGGACTTGCATATTGACACAATTCTACATTTCCTGATTTCATTGCGGTATCAGCCATTAGCATTCCCACAGCAGCGGGTGCTCCAATCGTTATACCGAAGGCCTTTCCCATCGGTGCGGAAAAAGACTTATGTAAAGCATAGCTGGCCCTTGCGGTATAGTGCAGCTGAACATGTCCTGCATCACATACATATACATTGCCGAACTGTTCATCCAATCCCTTCAGCATGATTTCTACTGCTCTTCTGGAATCGGATACATCTATGGAACCGAAAATTACGGTTATTCCATGCCCGGCTCCTCCCTTTGTATCCCTTGAAAATTCAATGGATATAATTTCTGTATTGGTCTCTTTAACAGCCGTATCAGCAGCCATGACATGTGTTCCGCCACCAATTCTTGCGCTGACAATTCCAATGGAACGAAATCGCTTATCCAACTGGATTTTTTCTCTCAGGCTTTCATCCAGATTGGCGATTACAAGCCCTACGGTATCCCCTATAGCACTCCCGACAAATTCCGTTAAGCCACATCCTAGAAGTCCCTCTGTCACCAATTTTTCCTCCATCCTCTATCTGTTGTTTAAACTGAACTATTAAAAATAGTTAGAAACTCTTTTACTCTAGTATCAATATCAGGTGCTCCAAAAACAGCAGATCCGGCTACTACCAATTCAACACCGGCATCAATTACCTCTTTGACATTATCCAGTCCAATGCCGCCGTCTATCTCGATTTCATAATTTAAATGATGCATCTCTTTAATCTGCTTTAACGCTTCAACCTTTGCCAATGCCGATGGGATAAATTTTTGCCCGCCAAAGCCTGGATTTACAGACATAACCAATACCAAATCTACTTCTTCCAAGATAAAATCCAGTGCACTCAGGGAAGTACCAGGATTGATAGCAACTCCGGCTTTCACTCCCAATGATTTAATATACTGAATGGTTCGGTGAAGATGAGGACAGGCTTCTTGATGAACCACAATATATTCCGTCTGATCCGTTACGAAGTCTTCCACATATTTGTCTGGATTCTCAATCATCAGATGAACATCAAAAGGCAGTTTTGTTTTTCCGCATAAACTTTTCATTACTGTTGAGCCATAACTGATATTCGGGACAAAATGTCCATCCATAACATCCACGTGTATAACCTGGGCTCCGGCCTTTTCAATAAGGCTTACCTGCTCCCCCAGCCTTGAAAAATCCGCTGATAATATTGACGGTGCTAATCTTACCATTTTTTATTTTTCTCCCTTATTTCTTTAATCTGTTCTACATATGAACGGTATCGGCTCCGGCTTATCCTTCCTTCCGAAACGGCCTCTCTCACACTGCACTCTGGTTCCTTTATATGTCTGCAATTATCATATCTGCATTTTCCTAAGTACTCCTGCATCTCCGGATAGAAATGAGCCAGCTCCTCTTCATTTGCCTCTAACACCTCAAAGGAGGTGAAGCCCGGTGTATCAAAAATCATGGCTCCAAAAGCTGTATCAAAAATCTCTACATGCCTTGTCGTATGTTTTCCTCTTTTTGTTTTCTCGCTGATTTCTCCCGTTTCTGCCGAAATTTCCGGTTCCAAAGCATTTAAAATAGTGGATTTGCCTACTCCTGAAGGTCCGGCCAAAGCGCATTTCTTCCCTTTTAAAAGCTCCTTTAGACGAGAAATCCCTTCTCCTGTTTTCCCGCTTAAAAATATCAAGGGATAAATGGGATCATATATATTTTTCAGTTCATCAATCCTTGCTTCTTCTGCCAAATCCACTTTGTTCGCACAAATGATGATATCTGTACTGCTCTTCTCCGCCATGACTAAGAACTTATCAATTACAGAAAAATTGGGTTCCGGATGTGCCGCCGCAAAAACAATCACAAGGCAATCTACATTGACAATGGGAGGCCTTATAAAGCTGTTTTTTCGCTCTCTTATTTCAGTAATGAGGGCATCGCTGCCCTCATTTAATTGAATTTCAACAAGATCACCTACTGCAACCTTGATCCCATCCTTCTTAAATATACCTCTTGCCTTGCATTGATAAATACGGCCTTCTGCTTTCACATAATAAAATCCGCCAATGCCCTTAACTACTATTCCTTCCATTAATTAATTTCCCCAGTGTTAAAGTTTACATTTTTCTTTATAGCTACTTCATTATCAAATAAAACAGTAACCGTACCCACTCCGGTTCCGGTCAGAGATACCACTTCACTTCCCTGTTCTTTCAGTCTCTGTTCTCTAGTGAAGATATTTCTGGTCCCCGCTTCATCGGAAACGGTAACCGTTAAGAAAAAGACCAAATTTTTAGCATCTGTAAAATCAATATCCAGGGCAATGGATTTTGGCGCTGTCGGCTCTGTACCAGTGCTCACCTTTAAGTTAATCTTAGAACCCTTCTCTACCGATTCTCCTGCTCCAACCTGCTGCCACATAACCTGACCTTTACTGAACGCATCACTCATGTCTTCCCCGATATCGCCCGCCTCCAGGCCGATATTTTTTAATTCTTCTTTCGCCTTATCCAAAGTCATTCCGGTCAATTTAGGCATGGTTACCTTGCCTTCTCCTTCTCCCTGACTGACAACAAAGCTGATGGAAACTCCCGGCTTGGATTCTTCTCCTGCGTCCGGAGTCTGGCTGATAACAGTATCCTTAGGCATATCACTCTCACCTACGGTTACATTCCCAACCTCATAACCATATTTTTTAATAAGATATACGGCATCATCGTAGGATTTTCCTACAATATTCGGAATGGTTCCTTCCTTGGAGCCTTTACTGATACTAACCGTGACCACCTTACCTTTTTTTACTACCGTATCTGCCGTAGGAGACTGGGAAACGATTTCCCCCTCTTCATATTCACTGTCGTAGACCTTATCTCCTTCTTCTAGGACTAATCCCAAATCAGAAAGGTTTTTTTCCGCCTGCTCCACCGTCTGTCCTTTCAGGTCCGGCACCTTTATCTCTGAACTTTCGCCTAAAGTCGTTATTACATGATAAATCAACCCGCTTACCGGTATTGCACATATCAGAGCAATAACAATAGCTGTAACTTTAACTTTATTCAATCGAATCTTCTTTTTTCCATTTTTATTTTTTCCCATGCTTACTATGTCCCCCTCAGCAGAAATAATGTCCTTATTCTCAGCCAAATTCACAGGCACTTCCACCACACCGTTTTCAGCGGCAGTTGAATGCAGATAAATACCGTCCCCTACAATACTTGATATTAAATCTACATTCTTCAAAGCTTCCATCATCTCGTCAGCGGATTTAAATCGATTTACCTGAATCTTATCGGTAGCCTTCATAATGATCTGTTCCAAAATTGGAGGCACGCCGCTCACTAATTTTGACGGAGGGACTATATCGTTGTTTATATGCATCAGAGCCACAGTTACCGGATTATCCCCATCAAAGGGAACTTTTCCTGTAATCATCTCATATAGCACGATACCAAGGGAATATATATCGGATTTTTCATCTACGTAGCCGCCTCTGGCCTGCTCTGGTGAAAAATAATGTACCGAACCCATTACCGTATCTGCATTACCTACAATAGTGGCATTATCAACAAATTTTGCTATGCCAAAATCAGTAATTTTAGCTACGCCATCCTTTGTAACCAAAACATTGTGGGGCTTTACATCCTTATGTATGATATGATTTTTATGGGCACAGGAAAGACCGGCAGCAATCTGCTGTCCGATATCAATAGTCCTTTTATAGTCCAGCGGCCCTTCTTCCTTTATAATGTCACTGAGAATCTTACCTTCCACAAGCTCCATTACAATATAATTAATATTTCCTTCTCTGCCTACATCGTAAACGCCTACGATATTGGGATGTACCAGGCTTGCTGCAGCCTGAGATTCCTTTTTAAAGCTTTCAACTAATTTTAAATCCTTTGTATATTCGGGCTTTAATATTTTTATTGCTACATGCCTGTTTAGCACTTTACATCTTGCTTTATATACAACGGCCATGCCGCCTTCGCCAATTTGCTCCAGCAATTCATATCTGCCTGCTAATACTCTGCTCATATGAATTTCCCCCTTACATTTTTACACAGACTACTGTGATGTTATCATTTCCGCCTGAGCGGTTTGCTCTTGTTATGAGACTGTTGCACAATTCTGACATTTGCTGTCCTGATGAGAGAATCTCACAAATCTTGCTATCCTCAACTTCTCCATGAAGTCCATCGGTGCATAGCAGCAAAATATCATCTTTCATAAGCTTTACTTCAAAGATATCTGGTTCTACTGTATCATCTCCTCCAAGGGCTCTGGTAATGATATGCCTTTTGGAATGATTTCTAGCTGCGTCCTCTGTAAGGGCTCCAGATTTAATTAAAGTATTAACGTATGTATGATCCTCAGTAATCTGAATAAGATTATCATTTCGCATCAAGTAAGCTCTGCTGTCCCCTATATTTACAATATAGGCCTTGCGTCTCACCACATACGCTAAAACTAAAGTGGTAGCCATCCCTTTATTTTCTGCACATTCACTAGATATGCTGCAGATTAAAGAATTAGCCTCCTCTATACAATTTATAAAATAATTTTTTATCTGCTCTCGGCCTTTTGCCAATTTAATGGGATTCCTCTTGACATAATCAGCAATAAAGCTCACTGCACTTCGGCTTGCGATTTCTCCTGAGTTACTGCCGCCGACTCCGTCGGCAACAATATAAATCTTATCCTCAGGTATTACAAAGCAGGAATCCTCATTATTTTTTCTTTTTAGGCCGCGATCACTTTTAAAACCCACCTGAACCATTATTTCTCCAATTTTAAGCTAACTGTAGCTGTTACTTCTGAACCATTTTACACACATAGAAACCATCGGTATGATCCATATGGGGCATAAACTGGCGCTCTTCAACTATACTGAAATTTTCATTCTTTCTTAAGAATTCTTTTATAACGTTTTCATTCTCCTGCTTGTTAATCGTACAGGTACTATACTGCAGTATACCACCTTTTTTAACATATTTAGAAGCAACTGTAAGAATCTCTAATTGCTTTATTGGTAAAAGATCAAATTCACTTATTTTCTTCTTATATTTAATTTCAGGCTTTCTTCTGATAACCCCAAACCCTGAACACGGTACGTCAGCGATTACTCTGTCTGCCTTCTCTAAAAGCTCTGAATCCACCTTTGTCGCATCTCCCGGCTGAGCTTTTACGATTGAAATCCCCAATCGCCCAGCCTCCTTATTGATAACAGCTATTTTTCTCAAATAAATATCTGTTGCTATAATCTGACCGCGATTGCTCATTCTTTCTGCGGCAGCTAAGGTTTTTCCACCCGGCGCCGCGCAAACATCAATAATAGTTTCACCAGGCTTCGGATCAAGAATCTCCACGGTTTTCATTGAGCTTTCATCCTGAACGGAAAACAATCCGTTTTTATATAATGAATCCTCTAATATTCCTTTTCCCTTTATTACTTGTAGGGCCACATCGCAGATTTCACTGTCTTTTACTTCAAAATCCCTCTCATTTAGTCTTCTGGCTAAATCTTCTTTGCCTGTTTTTAATGTGTTTACTCGAATGCATAACCCTGGGTTTCCTTGGGAATTCATCAGTATCTCTTCTGTAGCTTCTGCTCCGTATTGATCGATCCAGGTTTCAACAATCCATTCTGCACAGGAATATTGAATAGATAAATACTTTATTTCGTCAATACTTCTATCCGGCAATTTTACCGCATCTTTATCTCGAATGTAAGAACGCAGTACGCCGTTAATAAAGCCTTCTCTTCCTCTGCAAAATTTCTTTGCCAACAGCACACTCTCATTAACTGCCGCATATTCCGGAACAGAATCCATGTATCCCAGCTGATAAATACCCATCCTCAGAACAACCCAGTCACTGGTTTTTATCTTATTAACGCCTTTCGTGGCAAAATGTCCGATGATATAATCCAAAAGCAGCTTGTTCTCCAATACGCCGTATACCAGCTCTCTGACAAATGAAGGAGAACTTGGCTTTCCGCATATGATTTGATGATTCAATGCAAGATTGGAATAAGAGTTTTTTGTTTCAACATCCATTAATGTGTGATACGCAGTTCTTCTGTTTGTATCCATTTTTTTAATTCCTTTCTCTTATCATCAGCAATCTCAATAGGTTTACAACTGCTGTAGCCAGTGCTGCCACATAAGTCATTGCAGCCGCAGACAATACTTTTCTTGCACCGGAGGTTTCCTCTTGATAGACAATGCCCAATGCTTCTATTTGCTTAATTGCTCTGCTGCTGGCATTAAATTCTACTGGTAATGTAATGGCGTGGAACAATACCACAGACGCAAAGAATAATATTCCCAGATCCATTATAAAATTCCCCCTTACATAATTTCCTCCATTGGCTATCACAATCCCTATAATCATTAAAGGCCATGACAGCATGGAAGCAAAATTAACCACAGGAACAATTGTATTCCGAAGCTTAAGCGGCAAATAAAACTCTGCATGCTGGATTGCATGGCCAGATTCGTGTGCTGCGATGCTTACTGAAGCAATGGATGGTTCATTATAAACTCTTGGAGACAGTCGCATTATCCTTTTTCTTGGATCATAATGATCCGAAAGAGTCCCGTTGACCATTTCTATTTTCACATCTCTAAGACCGTTGTTGTCCAGTATCATTCGTGCTGCCTGAGCACCTGTTATACCTCTCTGATTCCCAATATCCGCATATTTTCCATAAGCAGAACGGACTCTGCTTTGAGCGTAAACTGCAAATATCATTGCAGGTATCAATAAAATGATAGTCGAATCAAAATACCACATATTTTCCACCTCTAATCTGCTTTTTTTAATATTTCCCCAATTTCAATTTTATTTCCCTTTAAATAATCTGCAACGGTTACCCTTTTTTTACCCGGCATCTGAATCACAGTAATAATCAAAATACTGCCTCCTGCCGAAACTTCTATGCCATTATCCGATACCTCTACAATCGTTCCATATGGCTCCCCACAAACTTTATTGGAAATCTCCGCTTTCCAGATTTTCATAAGCTGTCCCTTATAGCAGCTGTATGCACCAGGCCACGAGTCCATGCCTCGAATAAGCCTTTCAATTTCCGCCGGTGTTTTGGAAAAGTTAATTTCCCCATCCTTCTTAAAGATCATTTCAGCATAAGTAGCTAAACTATCATCTTGTTTTTCTCTGATTATATTCCCGGATTCCAAGTTAGGCAACTGTTCTGAAAGCAGCTCTCCCCCCAGCTCTGCCATTTCATCATGAAGCTCTGCCGCAGTTTTTTTGAGAATAGGAGTACTCTTCTTTGCAATCATATCTCCGGTATCCAGTCCTTCTTCCATATACATGAGCGTAATTCCCGTATTTTCATCTCCAGCCATAATAGCTCTCTGCATTGGTGCCGCCCCTCTCCATCTGGGTAAAAGGGAGGCATGGATGTTAATGCAGCCCAATCTTGGTAAATGGATGATTTCCGGAGGCAGTAGCTTCCCGTAGGCAGCCACCACAATCAGATCCGGATCATACTCTTTTAAAACGTTCAGAAATTCATCATTTCCTTTAATCTTTTCCGGCTGAAGAACCTGAATTCCCAATTGTATTGCTTTTTCCTTCACTGGGGTAAACTGAACCTTCTTCCCCCGATCTCTGGCTTTATCCGGTTGGGTAACCACATATCCCACCTCATGGCCGCTGCCGTACAGGGCCTCCAGACCGGGTACCGCAAAGTCCGGCGTCCCCATAAAAACTGTTTTTAATCTATTCTTCATCTGCATCTCTGATATCCTTTGCTTTATCAATATATAAAATGCCATCTAAATGATCATTTTCATGACAAAATGCAACCGCCTTAAATCCTTCTGCCTCATGAATCACTTCATTGCCAAATCGGTCCAAGCCTTTGATTTTTATATATTCCGGCCGTTCAACGGTACCGATAAGCCCCGGCACGCTCAGACAGCCTTCATCCTCCCATACAGATCCTCTCGTTTCTAGTATTTCAGGATTTATCAATTCTATTACATCCCCTTCTTCCACTTCGATCATAAACATCCTTCTCATGATGCCTACCTGAGGGGCCGCTATCCCTACGCCGTTATATGCTCTCATGGTTTCCAGCATATCATCTAAAATTGTTCTTATTCTGTCATCTATCTCTGTAACCTCTCGGCACTTTTTTCTTAAAATGTCATCGCCCTCAACTACAATATTTCTTAAAGCCATCTTAAACCTCCATCATTTCAATACAATAGCATTAAATTATACCATAAAAATTCATTCATAGAAATAATTTAGATGATATTTCTTTATTCAGTCAATAAATTAATATGGATTTATGTCCACTGTCAGAGTATATTGCAATTTTTTTCCTGTATTTA
>DKLE01000277.1:0-1787 GCA_002455605.1 Firmicutes bacterium UBA6648 | reverse complement strand
ATTTTTTTCCTGTATTTACCTTTCTCTTTATCTTTTCTATGACAGATAAGCACTCCGCCCTGCGTCCCTTGGGACACTTGATTAAAATGTAGTAGCGGTAATGTTCTTTCTGATTATTCAGCAGCAGCGGCTGCGGTTCAAATATATGTTCACTGAGCTCTTTGCTCAATTCCCCTTGAACGGCCTTCATGGTTTTCTGAGCTCCCTCAATACAAACCTGCTGATTTTTAGCGATAACAATAATCTGTACAATATCGCTGAATGGCGGGTACAGCATGCTTTTTCTAAGAAAAAGCTCCGTATTATAAAGCCGCTCATAATCTTGATCTGCTGCCGCTTCAATACTATAATGCTCAGCATTATAGGTTTGTATAACCACTTTTCCTTCCTTATCGCCTCTTCCGGCTCTTCCGGCCGCCTGTGTTATCAGCTGAAAAGTTCGCTCCGCCGCACGGTAATCAGGGATATTTAATATAACATCGGCCGAAATAATACCTACCATTCCCACATTCTTAAAGTCCAGTCCTTTGGCCACCAACTGAGTCCCGATAAGAATTTTTGTTTTACCCTTTTTAAAATCTCTGAGAATTTTATCTATACTTCCCTTGACCTTTATCGTATCCAAATCCAATCTGGCCGCAGAATAATCCGGAAACATATTTAAAGTATATTCTTCCACCTTTTCCGTACCCGTACCAAAATGTCTTATATATTTACTGCCGCATTCTGGGCACACCTTAGGCAGCGGTTCCATCTTACCGCAATAGTGGCAAATAGCTGCATTTTCTGCCTTATGATAAGTAAGAGAAATCCCGCATTCATTGCATTTCATCACATATCCGCATTCCCTGCAGGACACAAAAGTAGAATATCCTCTTCTATTGAGAAATAAAATTATCTGCTGTCCCTCTTCCAAACATTTCTGCATTCCGCTATACAGGGCACTGCTGAAAATAGATTTGTTGCCCAATTTGAGTTCTTCTCTCATATCTACTATTTCCACTTGGGGAAGAGCGATCTGATTGTATCTCTGCTTCAATTCTATTTTTTTATAGATTCCCTGTTCCGCCCGATATGCAGAAATCACTGAAGGAGTTGCACTTCCTAAAACCACCACACCTTCAAAAGCTTTTGCCCTTTTGACAGCCACCTCCAAAGTATCATATTTGGGAGACATATCCGATTTATAGGTGGATTCATGTTCTTCATCCATGATAATAATTCCGATATTTTCTAAAGGTGCGAAAACAGCAGATCGGGCACCTATAACAATTCTTACCTGCCCCCTTCTTATTCTTACCCACTCATCATATCGTTCTCCTAAAGAAAGCCGGCTGTGCAGAACCGCTATTTTATCCTGACCAAATCGCCCGATAAACCGTTCAATCACTTGGGTGGTAAGAGATATTTCAGGAACCATCAGGATGGCATTGCTGCCATTTTTCAAAGCAGAATCAATGAGTCTGATATAAATCTCCGTTTTTCCGCTCCCTGTAACGCCATGAATCAAAAATATGTCATGTTTTTTTTCTGAAATATAAGGCTTGATGATCCGGAGAGCATTATCCTGTTCCTCTGTAAGATTTTTAACCGAGCACTCTTCTCCCTCCATGTCTTTATAAGGTACTCGTTTCTTTCCTGACTTAGCGGGTTTCCCTACGGGTGTAAAACAGTTGACAGCATCTATATACCTGCATAAGTATCTTTTTCTCATCCATTTGCAGGTATCAATCATTTCTTTGGAAAGACAAATTTCTTCATCCACGCTGTTCACATACTTTAATCCT
>DKLE01000157.1 GCA_002455605.1 Firmicutes bacterium UBA6648 | reverse complement strand
TGACAAGCGTGCACATTATATTGCGTGTAAATATCCGTTGGTATATACTGGATGCATAAAAAAAGTGTGTGTTAAATTATAAAGGAGGGATTCTAATGTATTAGTTCAGGCAGCACTTGACTGTAAATAAATTACATATTATAATAAAAATGTAAGGGTGATATGGGCAAGAGCTTATATAAAGTAAAGTTTTTGAATTTGTTGCACCCGATAAAGCTTTTAGTATATACTTATATATGCCCGTAGGCAATCAAAATGGGTAGGAAAGGACGACATAGCTGTATGTCGTAAAGGTTGACTTATGAAGGAATTTTATATTGCTGACTTTAAAACAGATGAAGAGATAACAGACTTTTTTATAATCAAGACCATAGCAGTAAAATTAGGGTCGAATAAGAAACAGTACTTAGATTTGTTAGTAGCGGATTCTACAGGTGAGATAACGGCAAAAAAGTGGGATGTCTCTGATGCGGAACTGCCATCAATTAATGAAATTAAAGATGGTGACATAGTAAAGATAAAGGCATCTGTGACGCAGTGGAATGGATTAAAACAGCTTAGGGTAATGAAAATAAGAAGAAAAGCTGAAAATGATCCCATCGAAATGGTAGATTTGATAAAAGCAGCTCCTGAGCGGGCTCAGGATATGTATGAATATATATATAATCGTACAGAAGAGATGACGGATGAACATTTAAAAGCCATATGCCAAAAATTATTGACTGAAAATAAAGAAAGGCTTATGTATTATCCGGCAGCTCAGAAAAACCATCACGCACAGCTGGCAGGGCTTTTATATCATGTAAAAAGGATGCTCATGAATGGAGACAGGATGTGCGAGGTATATAGCAATCTAAACGCAGACCTGGTGGCAGCAGGGGTTATTCTCCACGATATAGAAAAGCTTAACGAAATTGATTCCAATGAGCTGGGCATCTCTACCGGATATTCTTTTGAGGGACAGATGCTGGGACATTTGGTTCAGGGCATTAAAACAATTGAAAAAGTGGCCGAGGAAATCGGAATGCCCAGAGAGAAAGCCATTATGCTGGAGCATATGATTTTAACCCATCATTATGAGCCGGAATTCGGAAGCCCTAAAAAGCCTATGTTCCCTGAAGCCGAGATTTTACATTACTTAGACATTATTGATGCAAGAATGTTTGACATGACAGATGCATTGCAAGGTGTTCAGCCGGGTGAATTTTCCGACAAAGTTTGGACTTTGGATAATAGAAAGATTTACAGGCCGTTAGGAGAGTAAAGGAGAAGCAGTATGGTTGTTTTGCCCAAAGAAATCAGTGGAATTGTTGAAAATCCTATTAGACATTTTGAAGAGAACCCAATAGGAATCCTGGACATTATTGCTTTTGCCTGTGAGGCGGAATTTGATTTTGATAAAGCGGTTGCGGAGGCCGCCGCAGATAAATTTGAATTGCTTGAAGGCGTACCAGTGGAGCAAATCCGAGAGCGGTTTGAAAAGATTATCTCCTCTAAGCGTGCCGGCAAGGGGCTTACTTTGCTTACTAATGTAGGGGTGTTGGATTCCATATTGGGGAAACAAGCCACACAAAATATGTCTAAAGCAGAGATGGAGGATTTTTCTATTTACGTGGAAAACATTGATAAGACCAAGCAGACAAGGCTGAGAAGGCTGGCTCTTTTTTATAAGTGTTTTACGCCTAAAAAAGCAGAAGCAGCGATTAAAAGATTGGAATACAGCCCGGAAGATGAAGGCTACTTATTGGATGGAATTTATTTACTAGATAAATTATATTTTTTAACTAATAAATATGATCTGAAAAAGTTCTTGGTTAAATACGGTATGGAAAGATATGACTTCCTGAATAATCTTTCTAAGGCTCAGAGAATTGTATATGATTTATCTGTGAACCGTATTGTTTCCAGACAGTACGTAATGGACAATATCAAGGAATACGATGAACCTATTTTTGTAGAGGATTTGGTCATAGGTCCGGAAGACTTAAGAAATGCGGGAATTCCAGACGACGAGTTTGATAGGATTTTTGATGCAGTTTTAGATATAACGCATATGAAGCCGTATTTAAATACAAAAAAAGATTTACTGGAGTATGCGAACAAATTTTATAAGAATAAATGGGCAGCGACTTTTAGAAAATTAAAATTTATTAAATAGATAGGAAAAAGTAATGGCATTGACGGAAGTGAAAAAAGGGACAATTGAAGACATCATTTTTAGCAATAAAGAAAACGGATATACCATAGCGATAGCAGAAAATGACCAGGAGACCTTCACGGTTGTTGGCTATCTGCCCTTTGCCGATCCGGGAAGATGCTATGAATTTACAGGCAGCTGGAAAATACATGCTACCTATGGCGAACAATTTGATGTATCAGAGGTAAAGGAAGTAATGCCGACCTCTGCTAAAGGTATAGAAGATTTTCTTGCTTCAGGGGCGATAAAAGGAATCGGTAAAAAAACGGCAGCGTTAATTGTTAAGAAGTTCGGCATGGATACCCTGGAGATTCTGGAAAAATATCCAGACAAATTATCAGAGGTAGACGGAATAGGAACTAAAAAAGCGGATGCAATAGGGGAAGCCTTTAAAGAAAAGAGAGCAGTTGCCGAGGTGTCTATGTTTTTACAGCAATTTGGGATTTCTGCTAATTATGCTATCCGGCTGTATCGAGAGTACGGAGCAGCGGCTATTGATATGGTGACTCAAAATCCGTACCAGCTGGTCAATGACTTTTACGGAATTGGTTTTAAAAAAGCAGATGCTATTGCGGATAAAATAGGGATAGCTAAAAATGATGATTACCGTATTCAATGCGGTGTTAAATTCACTTTGAGCTATTATATTGGAGAGGGACATACCTTTATACCACAGAAACTGCTGTGTGAAAAAGCAGGACAGCTGATGGATATTTCTGTGGAAGCAGTTTACGATAGTTTAGTGAACATGGCTTTTGAAGGGGAGTTTCAAATGGAAAATTTAGATGGGCAGACAGTTGTATTTTCCATGCCCTATTACACAGCGGAACAAAATGTCTGTAAAAGGTTAATCTCTGTTAACAATGCCCCGCTTAAACTGATAAATGCTGATTTAGATAGTCTCATCACCATGACGGAAAATGAAAAAGCACTTGAGCTTTCAGAAAATCAGAAATTTGCGGTGAAAAGCTGTCTGGTAAACGGCGTTTCGGTTATTACCGGAGGCCCGGGAACAGGAAAGACCACGATTATTAATGTGATCATGAATATTCTGGAGCACAGTGGCATGAAGACTGCAATAGCAGCACCTACAGGAAGGGCTGCGAAGCGTATTACAGAAACCTCCGGTTATTTTGCATCCACTATACATAGGCTGTTAGAATATTACTATTCCGAAGGGGAAGATATCATGAAGTTTGGAAAGACGGAAGAAAATCCTTTGGATTATGATGTCATTATAATCGACGAAGCCTCTATGATTGATATTTTGCTTATGAATGGACTAATGAATGCCGTAGTACCCGGAACAAGACTGATCTTTGTAGGGGATTCCGACCAACTTCCTTCGGTAGGAGCGGGTAATGTTCTTAAAGACATGATAGACAGTGAAGTGATTTATTCCGTCAAGCTGACAGAAATATTTAGACAGGCCAAAGAAAGCCTGATTGTTGTCAATGCTCATAAAATCAATCAAGGGGAAAACCCCTATTGCAATGAGAAAGATAAAGACTTCTTTTTTCTGCAAAAAAACGGAGAGAAAGAAATCCTGGAGACTATAAAAGACTTATGCGTCAGAAGGCTGCCTTCGTATTTCAAAGAATGCGATGCCGTAAAGGATATGCAAGTACTTACTCCTGTGAGAAAAGGACTGTTGGGCAGCATTAATCTGAATAGAGAATTGCAGTCCGTGCTGAATCCGCCCAATTCACAGCTGGCAGAACAAAAATATGGAGATAAGGTATTTCGGGTAAATGACAAGGTCATGCAGATAAAAAATAATTATCAGATGACATGGAAGAAACTGGAGGACTTTACAGAAGGACAAGGTGTTTTCAATGGTGACGTGGGCTTTATAAGCCATATTGAAAAAGAATTTAATGAGATAGTGGTGGTCTTTGATGAGAACAAATATGTGACCTACGATGTAACCCAGCTGGATGAACTGGAATTGGCCTACGCTGTGACTGTTCATAAAAGCCAGGGCAGTGAGTTTCCTATTGTTATTATGCCTGTCACCTGGTTCCCTCCTATGCTGGCAACCAGGAATCTGCTGTATACGGCTGTTACCAGGGGAAAACAAGCGGTTATCCTAGTGGGATCCACCAATAAAATGTATACTATGGTGGAAAATAACAGAATTGCTGATCGATATACAGGCTTAAAAGCCAGACTGAAAAACTTTTTATAGTGATAAGTGTCAGAGAGGGATCGGTAAACACTGCTGAAGTGGAGGACGCAAATGAAAATAAATATGGATAGTGCCGGACAGCTTGGGAAAGCTTTATTAGACCTGCTTTTTCCATCCAATATTTATTGTATCTGCTGCGGGAATCTCATTGATGGCAGCAGAGTATATGCCTTATGTGATCAATGCATGGAGGCCATTCATTGGGCTAATGGAAGAACTTGCACGAAATGCGGAAAAGTTTTGGCAGATACGGAAAAACGCAGACTGCTGGATCAAGTTGGCCAAAATCAAGAGTTGTGTGACGACTGCAAGCATAACCGGCATTTTTTTCAGCAAGGATTTACTTGCATGCAATATGGCTCTGTAGAAAGAGAGATGATACACAAATATAAATTCAATGGGTGTGCCTATATGGGAGAGAAGCTGGGGAGAGTTATGCTGGATCGAATTCGTATGGAAAGATTGCAGGTAGATATGATCACGGCCGTTCCCATGCATCCCAAGAAACAGATGAAACGCGGATACAATCAATCCGAACTTATGGCGAAAGTAGTTGCCAAAGGACTTGGGGTAGTCTATAATAATCGAGTGCTTATTCGCAAAAATTATAAAGCTCCTATGAATAAATTGGATGCGAGGCAAAGACAATTAAATGTACAAGATGCCTATGCGGTAAGGGAGAATGCTTTAAATTTGAATAGAAAAAGTATATTGTTGATAGACGATGTATATACCACAGGAAGTACTGCTGATGAATGCAGCAGCCTTTTAATACAGGCAGGTGCTGAAAGGGTCTATGTATTGACTTTAGCGGCAGGCAGCAATTGAGTATATTCTAGCGAATTAGAGGAAATATATATTGAGATAAGGTGACTGTTCGGGTCTGTGGTTGAAAATCCAAGCCAGTTACGGGCAAAGGGATCCACGTAAGCTGATCCGCAAGGCGGCAGTGATCATGGCGTAGCTTAGAAGTAAGTCCTCTGACAAAGTCAGGTAAAGGCAAGTGTGGGGGCAAAGACCAGGTCAGCCGAGCAGTCACCCTATCTCAATATTTTTTTGTGCATTTTTTCTGAAAATTATGGAAAATGTCGAAGAAGGATGGTATAATAAACTAACAACTCAATAAAAGGGAGGGCATTTATATGAAGATTATAATTACTAGTAAGAACCTAAGTTCAAGTGACTATCTGAAGGGTACAATCGAGAAGAAATTGGAAAAACTCAGTAAGTATTTTTCTAACGACATTGTAGCCAATGTGATGGTTTCTGCAGAAAAGGATAAGCAGAAAATAGAAGCAACTATAAATGCAGGAGGAACAATTTTTAGAGCAGAGGAATCAGCAGACATTGCTTATGATGCGATTGATAGAGTTGTTGACAAATTGTCGTCGCAAATGTCAAGATTTAAGACGAAGCTCCAGAAAAAACATAAGGATAACAGAGGCTTTATGTTTGGAGAAATTCCGGATTATGAGAGTGAACCGGAAGAAATCACTATTGTCAAAAAGAAAAGTATGGAAATTTTTCCTATGAATGTGGAAGAAGCGATTATGCAGATGGAGCTAATAGGTCATTCCTTCTTTGTATTTATGAATATGGATTCGGAGTCTGTAAACGTGGTATATAAAAGGAAAAACGGCGATTATGGACTGATTGAAGCAGTTTATTAATTGGGAAACATAATAAATAGCAGGGGATAAAATCCCTGCTATTTTTCTTTTGCTGCTGAACTTTGACTATTGAAAACATTGCTGTTTTTTTGTACAATGGAAAAAGGGTAATTAAGTGGGATAGAATAGGGGAAAATGTATGCAGAATTATATTAGCAACATAGTTTCCGGTATTAGTCTTACGGATGCTATAGATGTTTGTATTGTAGCATTTATAATATATAAAATACTGGGATTTATACGGGAGTCAAGAGCAGAGCAGCTAGTGAAAGGTCTGCTTGTTTTAATGCTTGCAACGCTGGCCTCAGAACAGTTTCATCTATACACTTTAAACTGGATTTTAAAGGGAACGATGACATTGGGAGTTTTGGCTTTAGTTATAGTTTTTCAACCGGAGCTGAGAAGAGGGTTGGAATATGTAGGAAGAAGTAAATTGGTAAAAGCCCCTTTCGGTCAATTTGATAAGGACAAGGCGAAAAATATTACAGCCCATTTTATCAAAGCGGTTGACGATTTTTCCGCCAATAAAGTAGGGGCACTTATTATTTTAGAGAGAGAAACATCATTAACGGATATTGCCGAGACAGGGACTATTTTAAATGCAGAGATTTCAACAGAGCTTTTAGGCAATATTTTTTATGAAGGAGCACCGCTTCACGATGGTGCTGTAATTGTGAGAGGCGATAAGATTTATGCTGCAGGATGCGTTCTTCCGTTAACACAGAATAAAAATTTGTCAAAGGAACTGGGAACAAGACACCGGGCAGGAATTGGCATAACGGAGAATTCCGATGCTATCACTCTTATTGTTTCAGAAGAAACAGGAATTATATCTATTGCTGTGGATGGCAAATTATCTAGATTTTTAGATATAAAAACAGTTGAGAAAACATTGCTTAATTTGTTTTTAAATGCCACGGGAGATGAGAAGAATGTTGCGGCGAAGAGCTTGGCTGCGATTTTCAATATGTTGGGGAGAAAGAACGATGCTGCAAAATAAGAATTTCATGAAATTACTGTCGGTAGTTTTGGCAATTGTCTTATGGGTATACGTAGTAGCCGTTGAAAACCCACCGACAAAGGTTAAAATTCCAAATGTTCCAATCAAGCTGGTCAATGTTGAAAGCTTAAACCAGCGGGGATTGGCCATCAGTTCGGACGAGGACTATTTTATGGATATAGTTGTTGAAGGAACTCGTTCCAATGTTTTAAAAATTTCGTCAAATGATATCATTGCCACTGCGGATGTATTTGGATACGGCGTAGGCGAAAATTATATTCCGGTAACCGTAACGGTGCCCGATTCGGTAAGTGTGGCAGATCAGAAGACCACAAGACTTACCATAAATATCGAAGAAATGGTATCTGTGTACAAACCGGTTAATGTCATCTTTAATGGCGCTGTTGATGCTAAAAATGAGGCGACGGTATTTAGTATGACACCGGAAGAAGTGGAAGTAAAAGGCGCCAAATCAAAGGTGGCCAGTGTAAAATCAGTAAATGCCACTATTAATACAACAGAGCTTACAAGTAAGCCGAAGATTTTTACAACGGAGCTTTCTACGGTAGATGCCAAGGGAGAGAGTGTTAAAAATATTAAATTATCATCCGAAACAGCTGATATCGAAGCAGCAGTTTATCAAATAAAAGAAGTACCTTTAGAGGTGGAAGTAAAAGGCGAAGTAGACAAGGCATATCAGGTGACGGAGATGAATGTTCCTGAAAAAGTAAAAATAAAAGGCTTAAAAGAGGATTTGGAAAATGTGAATAAAATCACGGCTGAGCCTATAGATATCAATAAAGTTACCGCCACTACAGAGGTCCCTATTTCTGTGAAGCTTCCTAGCGGAATCATGCTGGCTCAGGATTCTAAAAATGTAGCGGTCAGTATAGCTATAAAAGGTATCAGTGTAAAGGAATTTGAGATACCTAGCAGCAGTATTACCGCAAATGGACTGGGAGATAAGCTTTCCCTTGTCATAAACACTCAGAGTGTTATGGTTAAAGTTTCGGGAAAAGAAGCTGAGGTAGGACAACTCACTGTGGAGGATATTGGACTTTCCATTGACCTGACAGGCATGGAAGCCGGCATATACACCGTTCCTCTGAAAATTCAAAAAGAAGACGGCGTATCAGAAATAATTGTCACACCTAGTGAAATTCATATCACGATTAACGAGGCTGTATAACCTCGTTTTTCGTATTTTTTTATACACATGCTTAGGAGGATTGTTTAATGGGTAGATTGTTTGGAACTGATGGAGTTAGAGGCGTAGCCAATTCAGAGCTGACTCCGGAACTGGCCTTTAATTTGGGAAAAGCGGGTGCCTATGTGCTCAGCAAGGAAGAACAAAGACCAGTAGTTCTAATTGGAAAAGATACAAGAATATCAGGAGATATGCTGGAGGATGCTCTCAGTGCAGGAATTCTGGCAATGGGCGGAAATGTTATCAAAGTAGGTGTATTGCCTACACCCGCTGTAGCATATCTTGTAAAGTACTATAAAGCCACTGCAGGCGTGGTGATATCAGCATCACACAATACTTTTGAATATAACGGAATCAAATTTTTCAACGGGGAAGGCTTTAAACTGGATGATGACATAGAAGAACAGATTGAAGATTTGATTATGAGAAAGATCGATATCAACAGCCATATCACAGGAGATAAATTGGGAAAATGTCTGGCCGCAGAAGATGATGCGCTGGATTTATATGCCAGATTTCTGGAGAGTACTGTTGATATCCGCCTGGACGGCATGAAGCTGGTTCTGGATTGTGCCAATGGAGCTTCCTATAAAGTCGCAGAAAAAGTTTTCCGTGATTTAGGTGCGGAGGTTACCGTTTTAGCCAATACTCCAAACGGAATAAATATTAATGAAGGATGTGGTTCCACACACCCTGAAAATTTGCAGGCTCGGGTCGTTGCGGAAAAAGCTGATTTAGGTCTGGCTTTTGACGGGGATGCAGACCGATTAATTGCTGTGGATGAGTTAGGACGTATTATTGACGGAGATAAAACAATAGTGATGTGTGCAAAAATGCTGAAAGACCGAGGGCTGTTAGCCAAAGACAAGGTAACTGCTACAGTGATGAGCAACCTGGGATTCCATAAGGCAATTGAGGAGATGGGCTGCAACGTGGAAGTGACACAGGTGGGCGACCGGTATGTTTTGGAAAGCATGCTTAAAACGGGAGGTATAATAGGCGGAGAACAGTCCGGGCATATTATTTTCTTAAATTATACGACTACGGGAGATGGCATATTATCTGCACTTCAGCTTGTTAAAGCCATCAAATCCTGTGGGAAGAAGCCCTCTGACATGGCAGATGAGATTACAATTTATCCGCAGATATTAAAAAATGCGGCAATTAAAAATGAGAATAAAAAGAAATACATGGAGGATCCGGAGATCCGAGCTGAAATTGCCAGGGTAGAAGAACTGATGGACGGAGAGGGAAGAGTTCTGATCCGACCGTCAGGCACGGAGCCTCTGGTAAGAGTTATGATTGAGGGACAGGACATTGATGTAATAACAAAATTAGCACAAGAGCTTGCACTTTTGATAACAAAGAGATTGGGATAAGGAGGACACTAAAATGTGTGGAATAGTTGGTTACGTTGGTAAAACCAATGAGAAAAATGCTAAAAACATTATCATTGAAGGGTTAAAGAAATTAGAATACAGAGGTTATGACTCAGCAGGAATTGCATTAAATATAGCGGGCAGATTGGAAGTCAGGAAGCATGTGGGAAGAATTGCTAACCTGGAATCCATAATGACCGGAGAAAAATTAAGCAGTAATATTGGAATTGGTCATACGAGATGGGCAACCCATGGAGCACCCTCCGATTTGAATTCACACCCCCACTGCAACAGTGATGAGTCCATAGCGGTCGTACATAACGGAATTATTGAAAATTATGTGGAAATAAAGGAATGGCTGTCAAAGGAATATGGAATTACCTTTAAATCAGAGACCGATTCAGAGGTAATTGCTCATTTAATCGGAATTTATTACGATGGTGATCTTCAGGAAGCCGTATATAAAGCGGTGGACAAAATGAGAGGAGCTTATGCAATCGGGGTTGTGGCTGCAGCTGAACCGGACAAAATTGTTGCAGTAAGAAAGGATGCCCCTCTGATTGCCGGACTTGGGGAGGGCTGCAATTTTATTGCTTCGGATATTCCTGCTCTTTTAAAGCATGTAAGAAAGATTTATTTGATAGAAAACAATGAGACAGTTGTAGCAACAGCGGATGAAGTAAAAATTTACAATGAAGAGCGCAAAGAAGTGAAGCGGGAAGTTTTCCATGTAACATGGGATGCAGAGGCGGCAGAAAAAGAAGGCTATGATCATTTCATGCTGAAGGAGATCCATGAACAGCCGAAAGGTCTGTATGAAACGCTGACCAGACGTATTGAAGAGGACGGCAGCATTAAGCTGGATGGAATTAATATGACCAAGGCCGATATTGAAGGTTTTAATAAAGTGTTTATTGTTGCCTGCGGTACAGCATATCATGCAGGCTTGGTGGGTAAGTGCGCCATAGAAAATCTGGCAAAGATTCCGGTGGAAATTGATGTGGCGTCAGAATTCCGATACCGCGATCCTTTTGTAGATGATAAAACTTTATTTATAGCAATAAGCCAGTCCGGAGAAACTTTGGATACGTTAGCGGCTTTAAGAGAAGCAAAGCGTAAAGGTGCCAGAGTTCTGTCCGTTGTAAATGTA
>DKLE01000155.1 GCA_002455605.1 Firmicutes bacterium UBA6648 | reverse complement strand
ATTAACATAAATTAGTCCTCCTTCTAAATTTTAATAAATATAACTGTAATAACTTAATATAATCAAGGTTGGTTGCAGAATTCATGTTCCTCACCTCAATCAACAGCTTCCTGCTTTTGCTTTTATATAACGCAAATCGCATGCCATTACAATTGAATCTAAAAGAAGCGGACAATCTCTATTCATTGCTGCTATTGAATTTCCGTGGTTCTAGAGTTTGTTAAAAATTTATAAATATCTGATTAGTTCAAACAGTTTATTTATTTTGAGACACATATGTCACAAGTGGGCAGCTTTGTCAGCAGAGCAACATCATCAACTGGGCTGATAAGTCACACTTTTTTTGCCCACTGTGCACACAATGTCACGATTGAAGCTATTAACAAATAAAAAGACAGAGTAAAAGTGAACTGACCTCTCATAAGTTAGATTTTCAGGTCTAACTTATGGGGGTCAGTTCAAAAGCTCTCTGTCTCTTTTTACATTTAATTTCTCTAAAGGGCCCTCGCACAGCACGGCTCTGACTTATCTTCTTTTGTTACTGCCGACCCTAAATTTAATGACATTTTTTCCAATTCCAATACAATATTATTAATTTCTGCTATTCTTTCCGGAGACACTCCATCATCTACCGCAAGCTGCGTATTGTATAAGATCTTTTCCAAATCATAATGAATATCAGAAATACGCTTCTTTATATTTACAAGACTATCCCGACTTACTGCCTCTCTCAGAGCTTCCTCCCGATTAACAATCTTATGATTTTCCAGCACATATTCCGCTACCCCTTCTACCACGGTAGCATCATAGCCCAATTCATCCTTAATTGTCTTTGCAAAATCGTGCTTAGCTTCTGTTTCCCCATGAACAAGGAACAGCTCGCTTGGTCTTTCTCTGAAGCCTGCCAGCCATGAAAGCAATCCATTTCTGTCAGCATGTCCGGAAAAACCCTCCAGATCATGAATCTCTGCATTTACATGAATATCTTCTCCGAATAAGGTCACATCTTTTATACCGTCTACCAACAATCTTCCTAAAGTCCCTTCTGCCTGATAGCCTACAAATACGATACTTGACTTGGGATTCCAGAGATTATGCTTTAGATGATGCCTGATTCTTCCCGCTTCACACATTCCGCTGGCAGAAATAATCACCTTCGGGTGCCTATCCATATTCAAGAAGATAGAATCCTCTGTGGATCTGGTGAACTTCAGGTTTTTGAAGTCCAAAGGATTATCTCCCTTTAATATATACGCTTTCGTTTCTTCATCAAATACCTGAGCGTTTCTCTTAAAGACCTCTGTTGCCGTAGTGGCCATAGGACTATCAACATAAACCATCAGGTTTTCAAGCTGCCGCTTATACTCGGAATTGTCCTGATAAAAACGGTTAAACTGATATATCAGTTCTTGTGTTCTTCCCACTGCAAAAGAAGGTATGACAACTGTCCCTCCACGCTGAATTGTCTTTAATACGATTTTTATCAGTTCATCAATGCTAGTTGAGTTTTGTGGGTGAAGCCTATTTCCATAGGTAGTTTCCATAATAACATAATCAGCTTTTTTAATGATAGTGGGATTCCTTAGAATCGGTCTGTCCATTACTCCTAAATCCCCTGAATAAACGATTTTTGATACATTGCCCTGTTCTTCAATCCAGAGCTCTGTAATTGCAGAACCCAAAATATGCCCTGCATCATTAAAGACAATCTTCATCTCCTCGTTTAATTCAATCAATTGATCATAAAGTACCGGCTTTAAATATTTTAAAGCATCCAACGCATCATTATAGGTGTATAACGGTTCAACAAAAGGCTTTCCTGCTCTTTCAGCCTTACGGTTTTTCCATTCGGCTTCCTTTTCATGTATGTAACCACTGTCTTTCAGCATTACTTCCACTAAATCAGCTGTTGCATCTGTACAATATATGTCACCTTTAAAACCTCTTTTTATAAGAAGCGGTATTCTTCCGCAATGATCAATATGAGCATGGCTTAGAATAAGGTAATCAATTTCTGCCGGGTTAAAAGGGAAAGGTTCGAAGTTCATTGCCTCCATTGCTTTTCCGCCTTGAAACTGTCCGCAATCTAATAAAATCTTATGCTTCTCCGTGGTTATTAAATGACAAGAACCTGTCACTCCTGATGCTGCTCCGCAAAATTGAATCTTCATTCCCTAGACCTCCTAGTACCAAATATTATCTGAATGTATTGACAATTTAATTATACCCTTTTTCTAATTAAAAATCACCTTTTATTTTAAGCAAAATCCCCTGAAGCCAGGCAGAGTGTTTAAAAGCTCTATCCCAGCCTAAGGGGATTTCATCAAATCTCTTTTTTATTGTTATTTAACTGCTCTTTAAATATTTGTCAATACTGTCAGCGGCATTCTTTCCTGCTCCCATTGCTAATATAACTGTTGCTGCTCCGGTTACAGCATCTCCCCCGGCAAAAATGCCTTGGTGATTGGTTGCTCCTGTTTTCTCATCTGCTCCGATTCCGCCTTTGGCATTGGCATTTAAATTTTCTGTTGTATCCAGAATTAATTTATTAAGTCTCGTGCCAATTGCCATAATAACCGCATCGACTTCCAAAATAAAATTGGAATTTTTCTTTTCTATGGGTCTTCGTCTTCCTGAAGCATCCGGTTCTCCCAATTCCATCTCTACACATTCTAAGCCGATTACACGGGCATCTTCTGTTCCGTGAATGGCAACAGGATTGGTCAATATCTGAAATTGAATACCTTCCTCCATAGCGTGATGAATTTCTTCTTTACGGGCGGGAATTTCATCCATGGAACGTCTATAAACGATATAAACCTCTTCCGCTCCCATACGCTTTGCACAGCGGGCAGCATCCATGGCTACATTTCCGCCTCCAATTACTGCCACACGTTTTGATATTTGGATGGGTGTATCGTATTCCGGCTTATAGGCTTTCATTAAATTGATACGGGTTAAATATTCGTTAGCGGAATATACACCCAGCAGATTTTCACCAGGAATACTCATAAATTGAGGCAATCCGGCTCCTGTACCCACAAATACGGCCTCATATCCGTCTTGGAATAATTCATCCACCGTCATAGACATTCCTATAACAGCATTATTAACAAATTTCACCCCTTTGGCTTCCAGCGCAGAAATTTCGTCTGCCACAATTGCCTTCGGCAGACGAAACTCTGGTATTCCGTAAGCCAATACTCCGCCTTCTTTATGTAAGCTTTCAAAAACGGTAACATCATAGCCTTTTGCAATTAAATCTCCTGCACAGGCAAGACCTGCCGGCCCCGATCCCACTACAGCCACTTTGTGTCCATTACCCTCTGATTGCTCTATTTCTTCATCTACAGAGTGAGTTCTGTGCCAATCAGCTACAAAACGTTCCAGACGACCGATAGCCACCGGCTCCCCTTTCACTCCCTGTACACACTTTCCTTCACATTGATTCTCCTGTGGACATACACGACCGCAAATGGCCGGCAAGGAACTGGTGGTGCTGATAATCTGATAGGCCTCTTCAAATTCGCCTTCCGCCACTTTTGCTATGAATTCAGGAATCTGAACCTTTACGGGACACCCTGTAGTACAAGGCTTTTTACGGCATTGTAAACACCTCATAGCTTCATTTACTGCCATATCCTCCGTATATCCTGTAGCGACTTCTTCAAAATTTTTATTGCGAACCATAGGATCCTGTTCAGGCATCGGGTTCTTTTCTTTAACCAAATTAATCATGGTAACGAACACCTCCTGTCAAACGGCATATATGCGCCGAATCTTTCTTTTCCTGTTCTTTATAGAAAGTATTTCGCTGAATAAGCTCATCCCAGTTTACCAGCTGTCCGTCAAATTCAGGCCCATCTACGCATACAAACTTGTTTTCTCCTCCTATAATAACGCGGCAGCCTCCGCACATACCGGTTCCGTCAACCATATATGCAGTGAGAGAAACTACTGTCTTAATGCCGTATTGTTTTGTCAGTTGACAGACAAATTTCATCATCATCGGCGGACCTACAGCAACGACCTCGTCATACTTATTTCCAGCTTCTATCAAGGCTTTCAGTTTATCTGTAGTAAATCCCTTCTCTCCATAGGAGCCATCGTCCGTAGTAATATAAAGGTTTGTAGTCCCTGCACGGAATTCTTCTTCTAAAATGACTACATCCTTGGTCTGGAATCCGGCAATCATATCCACTTCAATGCCTGCATCATGCATTCCTTTGGCTATGGGATAAGCCAATGCATTTCCTGTACCGCCTCCCACTACAACAACTTTTTTCAAGCCTTCCGTCTCTGTAGGCTTGCCCAGAGGCCCCACTACATCTGCCAAAGCATCTCCCACTTCAAATTGATCCAGCAGCAAAGTTGTTTTTCCTACTGCTTGATAAATAATTTCAAGGGTTCCTTTTTCTGCGTCATGGCCGGCCATGGTGAGGGGAATTCGCTCGCCGTATTCATCGGTACGTAATATAATAAATTGTCCCGGTTTGGCTTTTCGGGCTACTAAGGGGGCTTCTATTTCAAGCCAGGTAATGGTTGAGTTCAATCGTCGTTTTCCTACAATCTTATACATATTACTGTATCCCTCCTTCTTCCGGTTCTAAGCTTTTTTTCTGCTTAACCAGTGCATTATACCTTTCCGTAGCAATTTGCTCTGCTTCCACAAACAGCTTCTTAGCTCTATCAGGGAACTTTAAGGTCAGCGAGTTATATCGCACTTCTCCCATTATGAAATCATTGTAGCTTTCAGTAGGAACAGGACTGTCGATTGAAAGAGGATTTTTACCCGCTGCAGCTAGTGCCGGATTATATCTTAACAAATTCCAGTATCCTGCACGAACGGCCTTTTTCATTTCCAGCATGGATTTATTCATCCCTGCTTTTACCCCATGATTGATGCAAGGAGCATATGCAATAATTAAAGACGGTCCGTTATAGCTTTCCGCTTCCCTGATTGCCTTCAATGTATGTTCCGGATTTGCTCCCATTGCGATCTGAGCTACATAAACATATCCATAAGACATGGCTATCTGGGCCAGATTTTTCTTTCTGACTGCTTTACCATTGGAAGCAAACTGCGCAACTGCCCCTACCGGAGTTGCTTTTGAAGCCTGCCCTCCTGTGTTGGAATATACCTCTGTATCAAACACCAGTATATTCACATCTTCGCCTGATGCGATGACGTGATCAAGACCGCCATAACCGATATCATATGCCCATCCGTCACCTCCGAACATCCACATAGACGGTTTAGGAAGCATATCTCTGTTTTCTATCACATATTTGGCATCCGGACTGTGGGAATGTCTCTTGCAGAGCGCAAGCAGCGCTTCACCTGCTTCTTCCGAGGCCTCTACCTGATCCATACCCTTTATCCAGTTCCATGCCGCTTCTTTAAACTCAGGCTCTTCAGCCAATCTCTCCACAGCGGACTTCATTTCATTTCGTCGGGCTTTCATAGAAACAGCCATCCCCAGACCGAATTCAGCATTATCTTCAAACAAGGAATTCGACCAGGCAGGACCTCTTCCCTGCCTGTTTACAGTATAAGGAGTACTTGGTGCACTACATCCCCAAATGGAGGAGCAGCCTGTTGCATTGGCTAAAAGCATTCGATCCCCAAACAACTGTGTAACTAATTTGGCATAAGGAGATTCTCCACACCCCGGACAGGCTCCTGAGAATTCCAGCAACGGTTTTTTCAGCTGAGATCCCTTTACGCTATCCTCTTTAAACGGAGTTTCTTTATCGGTAACGTATTTAACCGCATAATCAAATATTTTCTGGTTTTCTTCCGTTACCTCTTCAGCCGGCTTCATTTCCAAAGCCTTGTTTCTTGCAGGACATACACTTGCGCAAGAACCACATCCGGTACAATCAAGAGCGGAAATGGCAATAGTGAACAGCTTATCATCACAGCCTTTCATCTTGGCCGTTTTGGCTCCCGATGCCTCCGCCTCTTTTTCATCCATTACAAACGGCCGAATAACTCCATGAGGGCAGGAATAAGAGCACCAGGTACATTGAATGCAGTTCTCCGGAATCCATACAGGAACCTCCACTGCAATGCCTCTTTTTTCAAACGCAGCCGTTCCAGCAGGAATAAACCCGCCTACCGAATCCATAAATTTTGAAACAGGGATTCCGTCTCCCCTCATAGCATTGGTCGGTATAAGTATTTCCTTGATATAATCCGTATGCGCTTTATCCCGGCCTTCGATTCTATTTTTATCCGGCTCATCTTGAGCCTCTGCCCAATCAGAAGGAATTTCAACCTTGTGAATATTCTTCACGCCTGCATCCACGGCTTGTAAATTCATATGTACAATCTTATCGCCTTTCGTCCCATAAGTCTTTTTGATGGCGTCCTTCATATATCCCACAGCATCATCAATTGGGATGATATTGGCCAGCTTAAAGAAAGCAGCTTGCAGAACCGTATTGGTTCTTCTTGCACCCAGACCTATGTTCATAGCAGTTTTAACAGCATCACAGGTATAAAATTGAACGTTATTTTTAGCGATATATCGCTTTGCTGCCGCCGGCAAATGCTCATTTAATTCCTCATCACTCCAGGCACAATTCAGTAAGAAAAATCCGCCCGGCTTAACATCCTGAACAATGTCATACTTTTTCATGTAGGAAGGATTATGACATGCTACAAAATTAGCCTGTTTAACATAATAAGTAGACTTAATCGGTTTATCTCCGAATCGAAGGTGGCTTATGGTAATTCCTCCTGATTTTTTGGAATCATACTGGAAATAAGCCTGTACCTTTTTGTCTGTATGATCGCCGAGTATTTTTATGCTGTTTTTATTGGCACCTACCGTGCCGTCTGCTCCCAAGCCCCAGAATTTGCAGGATATGGTCCCTTCCGCAGTAGTATCTGGATTTTTCATTACAGGCAAGGACAGATGGGTAACATCATCTTCAATGGAGATGGTAAATTGCTTTTTCGGTTCCTTTGCCCAGAGATTTTCGTACACAGCCAAGATGTCCCCCGGCTGAGTATCTTTCGAACCAAGTCCATAACGTCCGCCGACGATGGCAGCAGCCTCAAAGGCAGTCCCTCTTAATGCCGCGATTACATCCAAATACAAGGGCTCTCCGATTGAACCGGGTTCTTTTGTTCTATCCAGCACAGCAATCTTTTTAACCGTCTTGGGGATAGCTTCCATCAAATATTTAGGAGAAAATGGACGATATAGATGAACCTTTACAATTCCCACCTTTTTCCCCTGCTCATTTAAATAATCAACGACTTCCTCCGTTGCATCACAGACGGAACCCATGGCAATAATGATCTCTGAAGCGTCCTCTGCGCCATAATAATTAAATGGCTTATATTCCGTACCAAGCTTTTCGTTTACTTTATTCATATATTCCGCAACAATCTCTATGGTTTCTTCATATCTCTTGTTGCTGGCCTCTCTATGCTGGAAGAAAGTCTCCGGCTGCTCTGCCGAACCCTGACTGTGAGGGTGCATCGGGTGATTGGCGTTACGCCTGAATTCCGCTACAGCATTCCAATCCACCATTGATTTCAGCTCTTCATAATCCCAAGTCTCTATTTTTTGCAGCTCGTGACTTGTTCTAAAGCCATCAAAGAAATGTAACATAGGTACTTTACCAGCGATTGCTGAAAGATGTGCAACAGAAGCTAAATCCATAACTTCCTGAGGGTTATTTGATGCCAACATGGCAAAACCGGTTGACCGACATCCCATTACGTCGGAATGATCACCAAAAATAGATAATGCATGAGACGCTAACGCTCTGGCTGCTACGTGTAATACTGCCGGAGTCTCTTCTCCTGCAAGCTTATACATATTGGGAATCATCAAAAGCAAGCCCTGAGAAGCAGTGAATGTACTGGTATAGGCTCCTGCCGCCAGGGATCCGTGCACCGCTCCTGCTGCTCCTCCTTCCGATTGCATTTCAAGAACCTTAACTTGCTCTCCAAAAACATTTTTTCTGCCCTCTGAAGCCCATTCATCTATATTTTCGGCCATCGGTGAAGATGGTGTTATCGGGTAAATAGCTGCAACCTCTGAAAATGCATATGCCACATGTGCCGCTGCTGTATTACCATCCATTGTTTTTAACATTCTCATCAAATCACTTCCTTTCATCTATATGCCCAGTGCTTTTCTCTGCAGATAATTAGCTTCAGGAACTACCATTTCCACAAGAGCCGTTCTTGAGCACATATATGAGCATACTGAGCAGTTTTCACAAAGATTGCTGTCGATCACAGCGTGTAATTCCTTTATGGTTATAGCACCGTTCGGGCAATTGGAGGCACAGTCCCCACACCCAATGCAGCCTTCACCGCAGACTCTTAATTTTTCATCACAGTCATATGTAGATTTGCATGCCACTAATTTACTGCCGGCATAAGGCACCTCTATAATTAAATCATTTGGACAGACTGAAATACAATCCAAGCATCCCACACATTTATCGGGATCAACCTTCGCCGTCCCATCAACTACTCTAATGGCATCATAGCGGCAGACTTTCGTGCACTCACCTAAGCCTACACAGCCAATCTGGCAGATATCCATCCCTTGACTTCTAATTTTCGAGGCATCTGCACAGGATTCTACTCCCAAGGCTTTAAACTTTGCATTTGCTTTCTTTCCGCCCCTGCATTGAACAAACGCAACTTTATCCTTTAGCTTTCTTAAATCATGGAGTTCATCCACGATGATTTTTTTACGGCACTTAACCGTACAGGCCACACAACCTACGCATTTGTCATAATCAATGACTGCACAATTATCTATTATTGCAATGGCATTTTGAGGACAGGCTTCTTCACAATCTCCGCATCCGATACATCCGTTTCCGCAGATCTTCCTTGTGGTATCCTCATCTGCCTTAGATGCGCAAGGAATAAAGTTAGTAGCCTCTCTAGGTACCATACTAATTAGTTCCTGGGGGCAGACTCCGATACAGGCACGACACCCATTACACTTTTCCTTATTTATTATCACAACGCCATCTTCTAGAGACATGGCACCGAAGTTGCACCGTTCTATGCAGGAGCCGATTCCTACGCACCCGTTTTTACATTCACCCTTTAAGAATCCTTTTTTTATGGCTTCTTCACAGCTGCTACAGCCCTTTAACCTTTTTTTCCCTGCTGCTTCACCGGCACAGCGAATAAAGGCAATCTTATCCACTGCCGCAACAGGTTCCACTCCCATGACTTCTGCAATGTCCGAAACCTCTTTTTCCGAACAGGCCGGACACAGCGCTACAGATGCTCCCTGAACAATAGCGAAAGCACAGGCTTGGCAACTTTCACAATCACATCCACCAAATCCGCCACAGTCTCCTCCTGGCAAAAATTCAAGAATTTTCTTGATCTTTTTGTCAACATTTTTGTCATTTGGCGCAGAAGTACAATTATTTTCCCGAATGTTATCCATTTACCTTTCCTCCTACAATAGAATTAGTGCAATATATTATGGATACTGTATACAAAGTAATTAAAAAAAATATTCTTTCCAGCTATAGTTTCCATAACATATTTATTTATCTATATAACCAGAATAACATAGGCATGCAAAAAATCAATTCATCTTTATAGAAATTTTTTCTAAATTTTCTGATGTTTTTACGCTTCAATCCCTCAAAAACTAACAATTTTGTTGAGTTTATAAAAAAAGAAGGCTCCATTTTAATGGAGGCTTCTTTTGTTGTTGTCCAAGCACTTTTAAATACTATTATGCTATATGTAAAAACATTGATGGGGATTATTCTTTATCCGCTTTCAGCACCGCATTCAGCATAACGGTAGCACCATTGGTACACTGCTCAGGTGTTGAATATTCCGGCTCACAATGAGACAACCCATCTTTGCTCACTACAAAAATCATGGTAGTAGGAAGCATATAAGAGCAAAATTGTGCGTCATGTCCTGCCCCTGAATGAATGTACTGATGCCTTATGCCTGCTTCCTCTGCTGCCTCTTTAACATAACTCACCAGTTTTTTATCCCAGTATACCGTATCTCTTGCCCATGCTTCCTGTACTTCACACCTGCACCCGGCCCATTCTTTTCCTGGGAGGCTTTTCACAATATCCAGAACCTGATTCAGCACTTCAGGCTCTTCGTGTCTCACATCAATAGAGAAATCCACAAAATCAGGAATCACTGTATGTACGCAAGGATGACATAAAATTTCCCCGGTTGTATAAACCAGTTCCTTTCTTCCCAGCTTATCAATTTTCTCATGAAGATAGCATAAGGCTTGAGCCGCTCCATATAAAGCATCCTTCCTCTTGTGCATCGGGAAGGTTCCTGCATGGGCTGCCTGGCCATAGAACTTGATTCTATAGTTAAACATGCCCAGTACACAATCCACAACGCCCACTTCATTGCCCGCATCCTCCAGAATCGGTCCCTGCTCTATATGAAGCTCGAACATATATTTATAATTTTCCGGATTGATACGATTACTTCTGTCTCCTTTAAATCCGCTGGCTTCCAGTGCCTGACCAAAAGTCATATCCGGATCCAAAACGCTCTTTGAAGTCATCATATTTTCATATCTGAAATTCTTGGCAATTTCTTTTGGAAGATAATCATTGCAAATGATACCGGAAACCATCATTGCCGGAGGGTATAAGGAACCCTCTTCATTGGTCCAGATCATTGCTGTCAAAGGATGCTTATGAGGGATTTTATCAGCCGCCACGGTCTCCAAAACTTCCATAGCCCCCATGACCCCTAAAATACCATCATAATTCCCGCCATTTTTTACAGAATCACAATGGGATCCCATAACAATTCTTTTCGCATCCGGATCGGTCCCCGGTAAAGTAGCATACATGCACGCTACATCATCCACCTCAATGACCGCCCCGATGGCCTCCATTCTCTTCCTGAAGTAATTTCTGGCCTGAATCGCTTCAGAGGAAAGAGAATATCTGGTTATTCCGCCATGTCCTGCGTCTCCGAAAGTACTGAAGGTTTTTATTTTCTCCTCCATTCTGTTTACATCACATTTATACATTCCTATACCCCCTTTGTGATGTTGTTATTCTGATTATTCATAATGCATTTTATAACGAATGTTTCTCTGTCCCCGGCCTTCCTTCCATTTAATTTCTCCCGGTGTGATGCATTCCTGAACAGGACATACATTTAAGCATAAGTGGCAGCCTACACAGTTATCATTTAATTCCGGCCTCCTCTTTTCCTGATTCCAGTCGATTGCCTGATGTGCCGCATCATAACAGGATATATAGCATCTTCCGCACCCAATGCATTTTTCATCGTCAAAGTGAGGTAAAAGCTTAAAATCCCGATTTAATTCTTCTGCCGGAATTATATTAGGAATAGCCTTGCCAATAAAATCTTCTAATTTATCAAAGCCGCGCTCCTCCATGAAATGGCTGACACCGCTGAGCATATCTTCCACGATTCGATAGCCATACTGCATAATAGCAGTGGTAACCTGAAGATTTCTGCACCCCAGCAGCAAGAATTCAACACAGTCTCTCCAGGTTTCAATGCCTCCTATGCCGGAAAGCTCTGTCTCAGCTATCCTTTCATTTTGCATAAGCTGAGCAATGAACCGCAGTGCTATCGGTCTTACAGCCGCCCCTGAATATCCTGAAATAGAGGATTTTCCATCTACTACCGGCATTGCTGTCATGTTTTCAAAATCTAAATTAGTAATGGACTTAATCGTATTAATTGCTGACACACCTGCCGCACCGCCTTCCAATGCGGCAAGGGCCGGAATTTCCATATTGGTAATATTCGGCGTCATTTTAGCGATAAAAGGAGTCTTGGTAACATTTGTTACTGCTTTACAATAGGATCGTACAAGCTCAGGATTAGTTCCCACATCAGAGCCCATGGCATGGGAAGTCATCTGGGGACATGAAAAATTGCCTTCGATCAGGTCAGCTCCGGCCTGATCCGCCATCTTGGCCAGTTCCTTCCACTCCTCTTCGGTTGATCCCATGATGGACGCTACTACAACATGCTCTGGATAATCCCGTTTTAATTTCATTATATTTTCAAAATTCACTTCCGTCGGTTTATCGGAAATCTGCTCCATATTTTTAAATCCCAGCCAAGGAAGTCCTTCTTTATTAGTCTGATCAAACCGCGGGGAACATTCATCGGCTACAAAGATGCCTATAGTCTTGTAGAACACACCGCCCCATCCAGTCTCAAAGCACTTGGCCACCATATCATAATTACTTCCTACCGGTGAAGAAGAAAGGAAAAACGGATTCATACAAGGAACACCCAGATAGTTGATTGATAAATCTTTTTTAACTGCCATACTACTTCACTCCTTTCATATCCAAATACTTGATAATATCTGCTGCTGTTGCTTTTCCTTCTGCTACGGCTTCCACTGCTGTTTTACCTCCATTTACAATATCTCCTGCGGCAAAAACATTATCGGCCTCCATAGCCTTACCCATATCCGCACCTCTCTGACCAATAGCAAATATCACTGTATCACAGGAAATTTTCAACTCTGATAAGGCATCTCTTCCCTTAAACTCTGCGAACTCTACACGTTCCTTGCCACGAAGGGCAGAAGGGGCCATATTGGTGGTGATCCCTATGCCAAGAGATAAAGCATATTGAAATTCTGTCATATTTCCAGGTGCCTCTTCCAAGGTTCTTCTATATACCATTCGAACTTCTTCTGCGCCTAAAAGCTTTGCCGTTACAGCACAGTCTACTGCGACATCACCGCCGCCCACAACTACAACCTTTGTTCCTTTTTCAAAGCCTTCCTTTTTTGTTCTCGCTTCTTTTAAATATTCTAAAGCACTGTATACCCCTTTCAAATGAATGCCGTCAATCTCAGGGAGCTTTGGTTCCCATAAACCGATTCCCACAAATACCGCATCAAATGCGCTTAATTCACAAACGCTCACTTCTTTTCCAAACCGGAACTCAACACCTAGCTTTTCTATCTGCCTAATGTCATGTTCCACCACGTCCTGGGGTAATCGGCTTGGCACAATTCCATAGGTAAGAACTCCTCCGGCTTTCTCTTCCCTCTCGAAAACAGTTACTTGATATCCGGCTTTAGCCAGTTCTGCAGAGCAGGCTAAGGATGCCGGGCCTGCACCGATACAGGCTATTTTTTCACCTTGAACTGTTTCCGGAGCTTCTAAAATATTCATTTCAAAGATTTCTTCCTGCTCTATGGCATATCTCTGCAGCTTGCCTATTTCTATAGGGCGATCAATACCACACCTGCTGCAGGCTTCTTCGCATAGTCTATCATAAGGACATATTCTTGCACAGGTTCCTCCCAGCGGATTATTTTCTCTGATGGTTTCTGCTGCTCCCTTAATATTTCTAAATCTTATGGAACGTATAAATTTAGCAGGATCAGTTCCTGCCGGACAGCCTTTGCTGCATGGCGCGTCATGACATAGCAAGCATCTCGCAGCTTCTTCTACTGCGGTTCTGTGGTTAAATCCACAGACAGCTTCGGAAGTGTACTTCCCCCTAACGACTTTACTCAACTTTTTCTCCCCCTTTAAATACATAATTATAAAAGCTTTTAAACTTCATTTGCCATAAGGTCAGTTTTATGTAACCAGTTACAGTATATTCAACGCAATCCGTTTTCAGAATATTTTAATATTTAAAGTTGAGTTTTTGTAAAAATTGCAAAGACAGCTACCACACCAGGGAAAGTTTATTTTGCGGACATACAAAGCTGCATAATCCGCAGCCTTCGCACAAGCTTTGATTGATATCAACATTATTTATTGTCTTTTCTATTGCATCATAGAAACAGGCTTTAATGCATTTCTCACAATCGGTCATACACTCCTTCTGATCCGCTGTGTAACTGGCAGGGCCAACCTTCATCTCATCAAAAGACTTCAAGTTTTTTAATGCTCTTCCTTTAATCTGATTAACATGGGTAATTTGTTTTTTCTTTGCCCATTCTTCTAAATCAGAAATAATTTCTGTTATCTTTTCATATCCGTTCAGCATGATGGCCGTACCTACTTGAACCGCCGAGGCTCCCAGCATGAGATATTCCAACACATGTTCATATGTGTCTACTCCACCCGCTCCGCAAATAGGCAAATCTACTGCCTGAGCTACAGTAGCTACCGAAGCCAGCCCCAAAGGCCTTATGGGTGCTCCTGAATATCCTCCATAGGTACTGAGAGAAGGTTCGCATTTTTCTAAATCAACACCTAATATGCACCGGATGGTATTGATAGCGGTTACCGCAGAAGCTCCCCCCTGTTTTGCTGCTTTAGCCACCCTTGATATATTGGTGACATTTTGAGAGAGTTTTACTGCCACCGGAATTTTTACATTAGCTGCAACCTCTCTTGTCATCTTAAAGATAGTCTCCGGATCAGATGCCACTATTTCAAGAGATTCCCACATAGGATTAGACAAGCTTATTTCAATTGCATCGGCTCCGAAGGACTCCATTTTGGATGCTAAGTAAGCTAATTCCGATGGAGTGCTTGCAGAGATACTGGCGATAACAATGCCGCCGGATTCTTTGGCATAGTCCATATCCTCCTGCCATCCTTCTACCTGGATATCGCTGTATAATCGTATATTCTGCGCGCCAAATCCATTGTAAGCAATTCTCGGACAGGTATCTGTCAGAGAATCCGTTACAATCGTTTCTGTCACTACGGCTCCTGCGCCTGCTTCTATCCCTTTTCGTATACTTTTTCCATCCCTGCTCCACGGTCCGGCTGCCAGCATAACCGGATTTTTCATCCTCAATCCCAGATAATCTGTTCTCATCGAATCCCCCATTTCTTTTTTCATTTACTCGGAAACATTTCCTGCAGCCGGTCTGTATGCTTGCAGGATTTCCTGATTTTAATTTTCGCTTCAAGCAGAATTTCCGTAGTGCGCTGTTTGTCTATTGCTTCCCGATCGTCCAGTTCCACACTTTCCATGAGATCAAAAAGCAATCTTGCCCCAACAACTCCTAATTTGTGATGTGGTTTTACTACTGTCGTAAGCTTGGGTTCTATGAGGTTGGACATTTTTATGTCATCAAATCCCATAACAGAAATTTGTTCCGGTATTTTTATTTCATTGTCTTTCATCGCATCGATTACGCCAAAGGCTATGGAGTCACTGGTAGCAAAAACAGCCTGTGGAATATCCTTCATTTCTGCAAATTTTTTTCCGCCTATATACCCTCCCTCTATATCATTGGTGGTTTTAACAATGTAGTTATCATTTACTGAAACCCCCGCATCTCTCAATGCTTTTTTATATCCTTCCACTTTTCTGAGGTTTTCAATCCGAGGTGTATCCCCATATAGTATGCCTATCTTAGTATGTCCTATTTCCATGAGATACTTGACTGCTTTATATGCAGCATCACAACAATCAATGCGTACTCCCGGAATGTTGGGTTTGTCTTTATTCTCTCCTATCAGGACTACCGGTACGCCATGATCATATGTATCTTCTATCAGAGAAGCGTCTAAATGAGATGAAATCAGAACTACACCATCAACTTTTCTCTGAATCAGGCTTTCCAGATACTGTTTTTCTTTTTCCACATTATTCTCTACATTGCACATAAAAGTAATGTAATCTTTCTGATGGGCTACATCTTCAACGCCTTTTACAATTTCCATATTGGCGGGGTTTAAAATGTGAGGAATCATTAGACCTATGGTCCTTGTTTTATTAAAGTTAAGACCTCGTGCAAACCAATTGGGCGTATATCCCTCCTCTGTCATGATCCTTTCAATCTTTGATTTTGTATCGGGAGCTACATTCTCCGGATGATTAAGCACTCTGGACACAGTAGCCACCGATACTCCGGCTTTTTTAGCTATTTGTTTAATATTCATTTGTTTAAAAACTCCCATTGTGTTTATAATAAAAAAGACATTTATAATTCTATTTATTATAAATGTCCTGAATTTATTAATGCTTTTTTAAATAATTTATAAAATCCTCAATTGGTATGGCCGGACTGTATAAAAGTCCCTGATATCTCAAGCACCCTATTTTTTCTAAAGCAACCTGCTTTTCTCTGTCTTCCACATATTCCGCCAGCACATTAAAGCCTAAAGAATCCGCCAGGTATATAATAGAAGCAACAATATTTTTACTTCTTATGTTTGTATCGATTTGTCTTACTAAATTTCCGTCAAGCTTTACTAAATCGAATTGATTGTTTTGGAGATATTTAATTGACGTGGCTCCCATGGAAAAATCGTCTATAGCCAGTAAATATCCCAATTCATGTATTTCCGCAAGAGTATTATAGAGGCTTTCATCAAGCATTAAGGTATCTTTTTCTGTTATTTCAATACACAGCCGTCCTTTTTGAATGCTATTTTCCTTAGTAAACTCTCTTAAAAAGCTAATGAAGGCCTGGTTTTGTATGGTTTGCGCTGAAATATTAACACAAAGCCCATAATTTTTTTGGTTTTCCTGGTTAATCTGATCCATATGCCGCACCACCATCCGAAAAATACTTTTTTCCAATTCTTCTAAAAGCTGAGCTTCCTCTGCCAGTTTTATGACCAAAGGAGGATATATCATTCCGAATACCGGATGTTTCCATCGCAATAAAGCTTCTGCTCCTATGCATTTGCCTGTCTGATCATGCTGAGGCTGATAATACATGCTGAATTTATTTTTGTCTATGGTATACCTTAATTCTCCTACCAGCATTCTTGCCATAGCACCCGCTGAGTCCCTCATTTCTGTCAATACTATCGGTACATTGCTTTCTTCACTCTTCTTAAAAAGAGCTTGAAGGGCTTCCATATTTCTGCAACTGGCTATTATCTTGTCTCTATCATACAGCTTTACAAAAGGCCGATAAATTAATGTACCTACTATTAAATTGACTAATTGAAGAATACTTCCTGCTATGGATCCCGTAGCCAGATAACCTCCCAAAAATATAGGGGTGGTCCATTCCACCTGCACAGTTGCAACAGGCACAATTCCGGTTTTCACGGCTATGTATGCAGTTACTAAGGAAGCTATGGGCGTCAGGATAAATGGAAGGAACAAGATGGGATTAAAGGCTACCGGCAGTCCAAATATCATCAGTTCATTGATATTAAAAAGCATGGGGAATACCGCCAGGTTAGCCAGCTGCCTGTTGCTCCTTTGCTTGCTGAAAAGCAAAATTGCCGCAAGTAGGCATAAAGATGAACCACAACCCCCGATTAATACAAAAACATCCAGAAAAGTCTTTGAAAAAATTTCTGTCGCCGGCAGTCCTGCCATTAATTGCGTTATATTCTCCTGTATAGCTGATCCGAATAAGCTGTCGTTTACTCCTTCCAGAAAATTACTTCCGTGTATTCCAAAGAACCACAGTAAGCTTGAAACAAATACAAATAAAAGTGCACTGGCAAAGGAATAGTCCATATGAGAAAAAAGAGTATTTAGAGTTTTTGTTATAAGAAAAGTAAAACTGTTTGAACCGGAATATTGAACAATTATTAAATTTAAGATGGAGACAGTTGACACCACAGATAAGGACGGAACAATGGCAAATACCGTGTCACTGAAAACAATATCTGCTCCATCAGAAAATAATTGATACTTAAATTTCATCCTTTTTTTTATAAAAAAATACAGGTGTGTAGAGGCTACTGATATGATAATTGCCGGAAACATACTGTTTACGCCAAAGTTATCGATTACTGCTTCAGGCGTTTCAATAAAAATACCGCTTATCAGCAAAAAACAAATCAGGGCAGTCAGAGGAGCCCCAACGGTATCTTTGTTTGTTTCCTTTACCCTGGTTAAACTGACACTTATAGTCAAAGTCATATAAAAGGAGAGAAAACCAAAAGTAGCATCATAAATGCCAGAGAATAAATCATATAAGATACCTGAATTAAAATCCTGCAGCCATTGCTGATACCGGACGATAGGTAAAGTTTTAAAGATTAAAGCCAAGGAGCCGATCATTAACACCGGAATCGCCATTACTAAGCCATCTCGAATGGCTCTGACAGTCACTGCTTCTTCAATTTTATCAAAAATCTCTTTACAGTTAAGCTTCATACTATTATTACCTCTATTATTTCTTTACTAGATTATACATCATTCAAAAATAAAAGAAACCAAATTCTGTAAAATTGG
>DKLE01000120.1:2060-5499 GCA_002455605.1 Firmicutes bacterium UBA6648 | reverse complement strand
TTTTTCCTGCCAGCAGCTCGGCTTCTTTTTCTTTATAGTCACTATTATCTGCCGTAACTGGAGAAAGATGATATTTTTTTTCTATTTCACGGCCAATCTCTTTTGCTGTTTCCACCCCTTCATCAATATCATAAAGGATATTCATCAGTTTTCCCAGATTGCTCCAATAAAGCTTTTTATAGGTTTTTCTTACTCCATCAGCCATGCCGTAATCGAAATTTGGAATACTCTGACCGCCATGCTGGTCATTCTGATTGGATTGAATTGCTATACAAGCTAATGCCGCATAGCTTTGAATATCGTTTGGTTCTCTCAGAAATCCGTGTCCTGTGGAAAAACCTCCTTTAAACAGGTTTTTTATGTCGATCTGGCAGCACGTAGTAGTCAATGTTAAAAAATCCAAATCATGAATATGTATATCACCCTCCATATGTGCTTTGGAATGAGCAGGATTTAAAACGTACATTTCATAAAACTGTTTTGCTCCCTCCGAACCATATTTCAGCATAGTGCCCATAGCCGTATCGCCGTCAATATTTGCATTTTCTCTCTTAATATCATTTTCTTTCGCTTCTTTAAAAGTAAGATCTTCATATATTTTCATTAATCTTGTATTCATTTCTCTGATTCTGGTTCTCTCAGCACGATACAAGATATATTCTTTTGCGGTTCTTGCATGTCCGTTTTCTATCAAAATCTTTTCTACCGCATCTTGTATTTCTTCTACAGTCGGAGCTTCCGTATGTTTTATCTCAAGAAGATATAGTTCTGCCTGTCTCGCCAAATATCTTGCCATTTCATAGTCATGTCCTCCCAAAACCTGAGCAGCCTTATAAATTGCAGCAGCAATTTTATCTATATCAAATTTTGCCGTACGGCCATCTCTCTTTTTAATATGTTTTATTATATCCATTCTTTGTCTCCTCCTGTTATTTGTTTAAAGCAATAAAAAAAATACCAAATCCCTCTATTACATTTTCACAACATTTATTGCTATATCAAGCATAATTGTTATAGACCGTACCATATCTAGTGCAGTCACAATAAAAATTATACCCGCTAAAAAATGAAAGTCAACAGAAAAATCTGTTAAAATTTATAAATAATTTGTCATTTTTTCTGTAACCCTTTATATACCTTACTCTGCGCATACTGAAAAATTTCACATAAAAAATAACACAGAATAAATCCTTTGTTGTTTCCGTCAAACTAGTTTGTTATTCACTCTGTGTATATGTAATTTTTAAAATATATTATCTTAAAGAGCTACTAGATATTGTATATCCCTATTATTTGTTATGTATTTTTCCATAATACTCTGAACGAAGCAATGATAACAAATGCAAGTCATAATATTTGCCGTTTTTCTTACACGCATTGCGGGCCAGTCCTTCATGCTTAAACCCAAGCTTACTGTATAATGTGGCGGCCACATTGTTGCCTTCAAAGTAGTCCAGCGTTACCCGTTCCATATGTAAACATATAAAGCAATACTCCAGGATGATACGGAGTGCTTCTTCACCATACCCTTTGCCTCTGTTTTCTTTGTCCCCTATATAAATCCTGGTTATGTCCAAAGAGTCACTGTCGAAATCAATTTTACTGATATAGATGCGCCCTATAGGAAGTTCCTCCTTCGAACAGATAGTAAACTGTAATTTTGTTTTGTCAAGCTCTCTGACAACATACTCCCCCACTATATCTTCATAAGTTCGGTCTGAATTCATACTGAAAAATTCCGTCATAGAGGGCTCTGTCTCCCATTTTGCAAACAGTTCGCAATCACTGAAAATAGTTGGTCTTATTTTAATATTTATAGATTCCATAATTGTATCCTCCTTCCAGATTTTCCTAACCACCTTTTAAATTATGAAGATTTTATTAAATCCCTATAAATTTTTGATTCTCTATGATATTATATTGAAGCATATAATTATTATAATGTAAAAATCATAAAATATAAAGAGCATAATGTGATATAGGAGTAGTTTATGAAAAAAATAATATCTTTAACTTTAATAACCGCATTAATAATAATAGCTTGTACAGGTTGTTTTAATAAAAGTGAAACGGAATTCGAAGAAAAGCTGGCCCTTGAGCTAAACACTGTTTACGAAGAGTTAATGGAGAAGCTTCCTGATACCTCTAATGTTGAAGCTCAGAAGGAATATCTGATCAATTGGGCCAATGCCCGCAATATTGCGGTTTCTTATGATAAAAAAAATAATATCATCATGTCCGAAAAAGCAACGGAAGGCTATGAGAATGCTCAGGGAACCATTATACAATGTCCCATCGGTATCGGTAATTCTTCCGAACAGTACGAAGCGATGGCAACTGCACTCTATCTGTTAGATAAAGTTGAAAAACATGGTTTCGTCAGAGTTTTGTTCACAGCAGCCAGCGATGAGGAATTAATCGGGGCACAGGCAATCAGTACTAATTATTTACGGGGAGACAATTTAATAAATCTTACTTGGGGAGAAAAAACAACTTTTACTATAGGGAGTGCGGGAACAGCCGAATACGATTTTTCCAAGCAGCTAGAATGGATTGAACCTACTTATCCCAACGCTTATGAAATCTCCATTAAAGGATTAAACGGCGGCAGCTCGGGAATTACATCGGGAAGTCACCCAAATCCTATTAAGATCATCGGAGACTTTTTAGCATCAGCTAAAAGCAAAGGAGTACTGATTGAATTGGCATCCTTTAACGGCGGCGAGGCTGCAGGGAATTATCCTTCTGAAGCAGCAGCAGTTGTTTTAATCAACGACAATGATGTAAACAGATTTCAAAAATGGTTTGAAAACGATGTATCAAAATTTGAAGACAAATACGGCGATATAGAAGAAAATTATACTTATACAATGACCCCTGTTCAATCACCTCAGTTTGTAATTTCTAAGGATGACAGCACAAAAGTATTCAGTTTACTGTATACCATGATAAACGGCATATATTTAAAATCAGATGAAGGTGAAATCATTGCCACTTCCAATATTGGAACTATACGAACCAGCACCGGAAATTTAGATGTTACCATTTGCGCAAGAAGCTTAAAAGAGGATATTCTGAAGGAAATTTCATCAACCTTTGAAGTAATCTGCGGTTTAAATGATGTATCCTACAAGATAACCAACCAAACACCTATCTGGGATGAAAATGAAGAAAGTCCATTACTTTTGAGACTAACCGATGTGTTTAAAAAAGATTTTGATAAAGATATAAAGCGTAAAACAACTATGCAGGACACGGAGTGCGCTTTGTTTAAAGCCAGAAGTGAAAATTTAGAAGTTCTTTCTATGAGCGTAAATTTCGAAAATGGAGTTACCGAAGTTGAAGCGCTTCAGCATTTTCTTGAAACCTTAAACCAACCGTGGGATTTCGCGGATCAAGACGCTAAAAAATAAAACACAATAAAAAAGAGCCTGAAAAT
>DKLE01000120.1:0-1873 GCA_002455605.1 Firmicutes bacterium UBA6648 | reverse complement strand
ATTTTCAGGCTCTTTTTTATTTTAATCTTTGTCCCTGTGCTGCTCTCAAGTTAAAATAAAGCCTTCCTATAAAATCATCCGTCTCATCCTCCGCTTCTAAAGAAGCAACGGCATAAGCAAATCCAATATCCAATGAGTTTTCCTGAATCTTCAGAGGAGTACAGGCAGCCTGCTCATAAATTTCCTCGCAAATTTTTTCAACTTCTGCAGCGGTTTTATCAATAAAAAATATCCCCATCTCATCCGGTCCTAACCTTCCGGCAACGGCTCCATGAGCTACAGCCGTTTTGTCCATTATTCCCGCAATATACTGAAGTACTTGATTTCCTACAGTATAGCCATATAAAGAATTTATTTCTGTGTAATTGTCAACATCAATGGCAGCAGCCGTAAGAGTATTAAAGACGGCTTCTTTTTGAATAAAATTATCGAGATAATTTTTTATGTAATCCAGATTGAATAATCCGGTGAGAATATCCTTCACTATTAATTCGTTAAACTGTGAAACGATACTTTGTACATTTTTATTTTCTGATCGAAAATAATTAAATCCCAACATACTAAAAGTAATATCTTTGATTAATTCCAATCCCAGCATTTTATTTTGTATTTTAACAGGCTTTGTAATAATTAACATAACTTTTCCCTGCAAAAATTCTAATTTTACATACTGTCTTTGTTTGACACAGCTATGCTTTGTTATACAATTAGGACAAGTGGTATTTCTCTCCCACAACTCATAACATGAACCCTCTTGCAGCCTTAAATTATTATCTTTATCATATTCAAACACTTCATGTGTTTTTGGATCGATTAATCGGTAAAAATCAAATATGCTTTCCCCCGTGCAATATGGTTTTAATAATTCGCTCATCTGTTTAAATTCAAACATACCCTTCTCCTTTTCACATGGAAACTTACTTACGCTACCCTTCTTTAATTAATTTTATCATATATGCAAAACAAATTCCTAATATATTTTAAATATTTTCAGTAAATTGCAATAATAATCTGAAAATATGCTGTTTTTTCTCCAAATAAACATCATATCGTGCTGGATATCCATCTCCTTTAAAAAAATCCTTCTCAGCTTTTTTTCCTGTAATTCTTTTTTTACCGCCGCTTCATATAAAAAAGTGATACCGCAGTCCTCTTCCGTCAGATACTTTATTACATTCATATTGGTAATTTCGATTTTATTTTTAAAGTCCTCTACAGAATAATTCTTTCCTTCCAGAGTCCTTTCTAAAACTTCTCTTGTTCCTGAACCATTTTCTCTTATTATAATAGTTTCTTTAAACAAATCCTTAATGCTTTCTGGTTCTTTCATAAACTGATGCTTCGGTGAGCATACAGCAATATAATTTTCTTTGGAATACAATCGATGATCGTATTCATTTTTCGTAAAATAGCCTTCTACTAAAGCAAAATCGATGATACCTTTATCCAATTTCTCCAACAGCTCACTTGTATTGGCTACAATCATTTTTAAGGATATATTTTGATTTTCTTTTAGATACCTGCATATCTGCTCCGGTATCAAAAACTCGCCCACGGTTAAAGTAGCTCCAAAGGTCAGCATCTTATTTTCGTAAAAACCTGACTTTACCATTTCTTTTAAATGAATTTCATCGTGTTTCATTGTTAAAGATGCATTCAATAAAAATTTGCCCGATTCGGTTAATTTCATTCTTTTCCCCATATATTCAAACAGCTTTGTCTGATATTCCTCTTCCAGATACCGAATGTGCTGTGAAACCGCAGGCTGGGTAATACTTAATTTTTCTGCAGCTTTTGTAAAATTCATATATTCACATACAGTTATAAAAGTTTCAATCCGAAAGTCCAGCATATTTATCACCTCACTCAAAAG
>DKLE01000266.1 GCA_002455605.1 Firmicutes bacterium UBA6648 | reverse complement strand
GGTTCGAATCCCTGTGGGCTCACCATTTTTTTTATATTAAATTTGCCGTGATTCAATATCAGATTGAGTTAGGGCTTTGAGAGTGGGGTATAGCCAAGTCGGTAAGGCAACGGACTTTGACTCCGTCATTCGTAGGTTCGAGTCCTGCTACCCCAGCCATTTGACCCATTAGCTCAGTCGGTAGAGCACTTGACTTTTAATCAAGGTGTCCGGAGTTCGAATCTCCGATGGGTCACCAAATTAAAAAATAAAGTAGTAGAACTCACCGATGGAGAGGTGTCCGAGTGGTTTAAGGAGCTGGTCTTGAAAACCAGTGATTCCGAAAGGGACCGTGGGTTCGAATCCCACCCTCTCCGCCATGAATGTGTTTTTATCGGGGTGTAGCGCAGCTTGGTAGCGCAACTGGTTTGGGACCAGTGGGCCGCGGGTTCAAATCCTGCCACCCCGACCATTTTTTTATATTTGCCCAGATAGCTCAGTAGGTAGAGCAGAGGACTGAAAATCCTCGTGTCCTTGGTTCGATTCCGAGTCTGGGCACCAAAAAAACCGTTTCTTTTGAAACGGTTTTTTGTTTGTCATTTTTTATTTCCAGCAATAGCTTGTCAAAAGATTTTTATAGATGAAAGCTTGGTGTTCAGCTGATATTTCAATTCTGCTGTTTTGATGAAATGGTAAATAATTATAAAATATGTACACTGCTAAAAAATAAAACGGTGACTAGGTAGGAAAGTCCCGCGATTACGCATGAAAAAGCGATAACCTTAGATTTGACCTTAGACTCCTTCTCAAACACTGCCATAGAGGAAATAAAGGCTATGACAAGGGCTACCAAAGCAATAAGCGTCATTGTATTGATAAGTGCATTATAATTTCGGAAAAAGAAACAGAGAGCAGCTGTCAGAGATACTGTGAGAAGATACTTAATAACGCCTCCTTGATTAAAAATAACCGGGATTAATAGCGCAGACCATATAACTCCAATAAGAATGCATTTTGCAATTAACCATAATAATTCCATATTTAATTTTTATCCTTCCTATAAAACAATTGTCTCTGATAATTATATTTGATTTTGAACCAAATTTCAATTACAATGATAGATGTATTTAATCCTGAGGGAATAAACATAGGAGGAGAAACAGTGGCACAGCTATATTATAGATACAGTACGATGAATGCAGGCAAATCCATTGAGCTTATAAAGGTTGCATATAATTATGAGGAAAGAGGAAAAAGAGTGTTAACCCTGGTTCCAAGTGTGGACGATCGTTATGGAAACGGCGTAATCACTTCAAGAATCGGCATACAGAGAGAGGCTATAATGGTGGCAGATGACACCAATATTTTGGAATTATTCTTATCTGAAAATACCAAGGGGAAAATAGATTGTGTTTTAGTGGATGAATGTCAATTCTTAAAGAAGCATCATGTCCAGGAATTAGTAGAAATTGTGGACAGCTGTGATGTCCCGGTGTTGGCTTATGGGTTGAAAAATGACTTTAGAAATGAATTATTTGAAGGTTCCTATTATATGCTGGTATATGCAGACAAAATAGAAGAAATTAAAACCATATGCTGGTGTGGCAGAAAAGCAACCATGGTTGCACGGGTTGTAGATGGAAAGTTTGTGAAACAGGGAGAACAGGTTCTGGTTGGAGGAAATGATATGTATGTTTCTCTTTGCAGAAAACATTATAACGACGGCAGACTGGAGCCATAAGACATAAACGGAATATAAAGAAGAGAATGGAGAGCCATTCTCTTTTTATGTTGAGGGAGAACTTGCCGGCGGCAGATATTTTTTCCCTTGCCAGCTGTTTCTTTTCTTTAATTCTTTGTGTATACCATTTAGTATGGTACGCTTTTGATAACTCCATTCGGGTGATATTAATATGGGTCTGGGGGCATCTGCACTCATTCGGTGAATGGTTATTTCAGAAGGGATTATCTCCAGTGCATCTACGACTAACTGGACATACTCTTCAATGCTGCGGAAGGAAACATAATCCGGATAAAGCTTTTCCATCTGAGACCCCTTAACCACATTTAACATATGCATTTTTAATCCGAAGACGGAATCCCTGCATACATATTTTACGGATTCCAGCATATCTCTCTTCGACTCTCCGGGGAGACCGAAGATCAGATGAACTACCGTACGTATCTGGAGCTTTTCAAGCCTTTTGACTGCTTGTTCATAGAGCTCCAGCGGATAACATCGATTAATTAATTCAGCTGTTTCTTCATGAATGGTCTGAAGCCCCAATTCTACCCATAAAAATGTTTTCTTATTAATTTCATCAAGCAGCTCATATATTTCTTCAGAAAGACAATCAGGACGTGTAGCAATAGCAAGTCCGGAGATATTTGGATCCTTCAGAACAGAATAATATTTTTCTCTGAGCTCAGATACAGGGGCATATGTATTGGTATGATTTTGAAAATAGGCTAGGTGGTTGCTATCCGGCCATTTGTCTGAAAGAAGCTTAATCTGGCCGGGGATATCGCTGGCAAAATCTCCTGAGCCGTCTGCGGAGCAAAAGATGCATCCGCCTGTTCCTTTGGTTCCGTCCCTGTTGGGACAGGTAAAGCCTCCATCCAGAGAAAGCTTGATGGTTTTTCTCCCAAAGTAATTTTTTAAATATGAACCAATGCTGTTTATGGGATGGTCAGCATTGCATATAATAGTATTCATGGAAAAACTCCTTTTATTTTATAAATAAGCTAGTGGTGGATTTGTATTCACTGAATTTTTATTATACCATAAATCTAATGTATTATTTTGTGATATAATAGTTATGTATATATTTTTTTAGTAAGAGTGAGAAAGTTAAGACAAGGGTTATGTCTTAACAAGAAAAGCTTGAGAATGGAATAGAAAGCATGAATATTCTTGGGGGAAATGATGAGTGATAAAAAACAAATGACGCCATTAGGGGAAATAATGGAACAATATTTCAATAAAGGTAAAATGATCATACTGGATGATATAAAGGACAGGGTTGAAGAAAAACCGAAATTGCTGCTGCACAGCTGCTGCGGACCTTGCAGCACGGCAGTTATTGAAAGACTGACCGGGAATTACAACATTACTGTATTTTTTTATAATCCCAATATTACAGAAAAAGAAGAATATGAGAAAAGAAAGGCAGAGCAGATAAAATTTCTTGAAACATATAATCAGAAGGTGAGTGGGGATGAGAAGGTCTCCTTTATAGAAGGGGAGTTTTTTCCCCAGGAATTTTTTCAGGCAGTAAAAGGCTTGGAAGAGGAGCCGGAAGGAGGAAAGCGCTGTACGGAATGCTTTAAATTAAGATTGGAAAGGACAGCAGCAGAAGCCAAGCTGAATGGATATGAGCTGTTTGGAACCACACTGACCGTAAGTCCTCATAAGAATTATTTGCTTATATCTAAAATCGGAAGAGATTTTTCATTAATTTATGGACTGTCATTTCTGGATATGGATTTTAAGAAAAAAGCAGGATATCAAAGAAGTATAGAATTATCTAAAGAATACAGCTTATATAGGCAGAACTACTGCGGTTGCTGTTTTTCCAAATGGGAATAAAAATAGAATTGGAGATTTATGAAATACGTTAATGTAGCTATTGATAACAATAATGATAATACGGATAATTTATATACTTATGGCTTAGATTCTGAAGAGATTTCCATCGGAAGCAAGGTTTTAGTGCCCTTTGCCCGTGGAAACAAATTAAAAAATGCATATGTCTTTGATATAATGGACTCCGTTCAGGAGGAGATAAAAGGATTAAAGTATGTGAACA
>DKLE01000005.1:6880-23477 GCA_002455605.1 Firmicutes bacterium UBA6648 | reverse complement strand
TACAGCTGTCATTGGGCTGCCGGCTTTATTTTTTACTGAAATATCTGTAACCCCTTCAGCAGTAATCAGTATGGTTATCTTGGGAATATTCCAGTTAGGCATTCCTTATGTGCTTTTTGGCCTTGCCATGAAGGACGGCTCTGCATTGGCCTGCAATCTAATTGGAGCTATCGAACCGCTGCTAAATCCGGTATGGGTGTTCTTATTTACCGGAGAAGCCCCGGGCTTCTTCGCATTAGTCGGTGCGGGCATTGTTATTATAGCGATTACCTTATGGTGCATTTGGAGCGATAGAGTCAGCCGGCTGCAAGAAGCAGAATAGAAAACAGAACTTTACCTTTCAGTTTAAACCATGTAATGGGACATTAGTCAGTCCTGCTGCATGGTTTTTTTGTAGATAAAATTTTTCTTTTTTCTGTGAACTCCCACAAAAATCATCGGGATTAACCCTCCAAATGTTGAAATATAAAGGATTTTCATAGAAAAATACGATAATAAATTTGTATTGATTCCTATGAATAAAAATAATTGAGGGGAACAATAGGGTTACCTATAGGAAAGCTCGCAAACAGAGAAAAAACCGCAGACTGGATAATTATAAATGGTTCAAATCAGTTTGACAAAACGTAGGAATAGTCATTGCTTGACAAAGACTCCTGTTTGAATTATAAGAATTATTAGAATTGTTAACAAAATGAAACTTTTGTATTAAAGAGTGCAGGAGAGGAATAAATTAAATATGGACAAACAGAGAATTGAGGAGGAGCAAGTGGAGAAGGAATTATTGAAAATAATAACCGATTTTTATGAAGCTTATTATATATCTGACCGGTTAAAAATGTTCAGCTATTTAGATACCTCCTTTCAAAAGAATATACCTTTGAACTACTTTTTAATCCATGAGGATTTCAATGCAGAGTTAGGAGACCTGTTGAAGGTAGAGAAAATAAAAATAGAAAAGGATGATAAATGTGCTTTTGCTGAATGTCTGATCCGCTTGAATCAAAAGGAAAAACAAATTGTCATCGTATTAAAAAAAGATTTAGGAGGCTGGAAAATAGATGGAAAGAGCATATTTAAAAGAAAATTATAATTAGGGGAATCTAATTTTCGGAGTTCATCGGACAAAACTAGCTAGACAGAAGATAAGGGATAAGAGCGATGAGGAGTATGCGAGGTACTGTTGGAAAAGAGTTTTTACTCGGCTTCACAGAAGCTGAATAAAATAAAAAAATAACAGGAGGAAACCATTCATGTTAAGAAAAAAATTAGCCTTATTCCTTGTAACTGCCATGGTTTTGACTACTGCCATACCTGCAGCTTATGCTGCGGATACGGTAGTGGACATACCGCCTGCAATTACAAGTGAGGACCCGGGTGCCAGCGGAAAAACTGCTGATGATGAGAGTGCTATGATCAATGACAGCACTCCTTCGGAGGAAGACACAGCCGACAACAATAATGCTGACAGGCAAGAAGATACTGGCATAACTCAGGACGTGCAAAAGGCAGAAGAAAAAGATGAATCTGTCAATGCAGAGGTAAAAGAAGCACCCATAGTTGATGAGACAAAAGACTCTATTATGTATAAGCATTTAATAGAGCTTTCTGAAACTATCGGAGCACGAGTAGCTTCTACGGACAAGGAACGGGAAGCAAAGGAATACATAAAAGGTATCTTCGAAGGCTTAGGCTATTCTACTGTTGTCCAGCCGTTTGAATACACCGCAAAAAAGGGCCCTGGACAGTCCAGCAATGTCATTGCTACAAAACCAGGAACTTCTGACAAGCAAATCATTGTAGGAGCCCATTATGATTCAGTAAATGCTTCTACCGGTGCCAGTGATAATGCCTCCGGTGTTTCGGTGATGCTGGGAGCAGCGGAAGTACTGAAGGATGTCAATATAGAATATACCATTAAATTCGTTGCATTTGGTGCAGAAGAAGTGGGGCTAAAAGGGTCTCAATATTATGCCTCCCAAATGAGTGAAGAGGAAATTGCCGATACAGTTGGTATGATCAACCTGGATACCGTTCTGTTTGGTGATAAAAAATATGTATATGGAGGATTAGGGGAAAAGAGCTGGCTTTGTGATAAGGCTTTAGATTTGGCCAAATCCTTAGATCTGGATATTATTACTCAGCAGGGGCTGAACTCTGAGTATCCCAAAGGAACCACAGGAGATTGGAGTGATCATGTACCTTTCAAAGAGCTGGGAATTCCTTGGGTATATTTTGAGAGTACCAATTGGGATTTAAAAGATGAGGAAGGGAATTATTCCACAGGAGAGAGTGAGACAGAACAGTTCGGGGAGATTATGCATACCAAGAGAGACAATCTCAGCTTTATGGAGGAGCAGATTCCGGGCAGGGCAGGAAACAGATTATACTCTTATACCCTGCTGTTGTCTCAATTGCTACAGGATATCGAACCGCCTGTAAGTTCCCATGAATTTACCGTAAGCACTAATTTACTGTCCATGTCAGAAGCCAGGGAAGTGACTATAACAGTAGATTTAGGGTATACGCCTGAATTAGAGAATTTATCATGGACGCTGGGAGGAAAGGCATTTGAAGAATGGAAGTCCTTTAACAGTAAAGATAAAGACTTTACAGGAACGCCATTTATAAAATTGGGAGAGCCGGCCCTCGACGGAGGTAAAGTGAAAGCCATCCTCAAGTGTGAGCTTCCTTTTGGAACGGACAATTTGCAGGGAAGACCTTATCCAAGAAGAGTCTATCCTCAGTTATTGGGCGAATATGAGCTTGTTGTAACCGATAAGTCCAATAATGTTCAGGCTAAGACGGTAATGAAGCTGAACGCATATGATTCTTACCACAAACAGACAGAAATTTTACCCGCAGTAGAGAAAATCATAAAGGAAGCAAAAACCGATCGTTATATTGAATATGCACCATTAGGGAAATCTGCTGAGGGACGAGATATTCCATTCGTTATATTTGCAAAGGATAGGGCAGATGTAGATAAATACTTAAATGAAACAGTACCTATGATGCTGGAGCATCCCGCTGAATTTATCGGGAAAATAGAAAATGGTACGGCAGGAGAATATAAAACGGCTATATGGTTTAACAATATCCACTCGGATGAATCAAATGGTGTAGATGCACAGCTGGACCTGCTAGAACAGTTAGCCGGCCAGGAAGAGATAAGCTTTAAAAGAGCCGTTAACAATAACAGCAAGGACCAATTAGAGGATGTTACATTAAATGTTGCGGAATTATTAGATAATTATATTGTATTGTTCAGCTTGAACAATAATCCGGACGGCAGATTTTACAACACAAGAGAAACAGCATCCGGGTTTGATCCAAATAGAGATGTAACCTATCAGACACAAGTGGAAATGGCTAATGTTTTTCAGGCTCTTGCCAAATGGTCGCCGACCATTTTTAATGATTTCCACGGCTTCGTGAAAGATTTTCTCATTGAACCGTGCACACCGCCTCATGAACCGAATTTTGAGTATGATTTATTGATGGACGGAGCGATTGAACATGCTCATGCTTTAGGTAAAGCGGGAATTGCCAACACCAAGTACAGTAACTATATCATACCAATGTTTGATTACGGTCAGGGCTGGGATGACGGCGCACCTATGTATGCGGCGGTTTTAAGCCTGATGCACGGAGCAGTAGGGCATACAGTGGAGATACCGGAGCTGAACCAGGAATCTAACAATGCGTTTATGTATGCAGGTCTGGGCTCGTTAAAATATGCTTTAGAAAATAAGGAAAAGCTATTTAAGAATCAACTGGAAATTTACAAAAGAGGAGTGGAAGGCATTGATGCCAGAGAAGTAGATGAATGGCTGATTAACGCAAAGGGGGAGTCAATTGGAAGACCGAGAGGAGCAAACGAAAACTTCTTCCCTGAATATTATGTACTGCCGGTAAACAATTCTTTGCAGAAGAATTCTCTGGCAGCCTATGAGATGGCAGAGTTTTTAATTAAAAACGGCATTAAAGTGGAACAAACAAATACGGATGTACAGGTGGACGGAGTTACTTATCCAAAAGGCAGTTTCATAGTACCCATGCATCAGGCAAAACGCGGATTAGCCAATTGTGTCCTTTATGATGGATCTGATTTTTCCGATTTTTCCGAAATGTATGCGGAAGTAACTATGTGCTTTCCTCAGTTAAGAGGCTTTGATAAGTATGAAATCAGAGCAGTGGGTGCTTTTGACGGGAAAACAGATTCCTTAGACAAGGTGATTATTCCGGATACAGAAATTCCATCCGGAGCAACCCGGATTCTTATAAAGAATACCAATAATGATGCAGTGAAAGCAGTCAATGAACTTCTTGCGGAGAACAAATCAATTTATATGATTTATTCCGCAGGGGACGGCTTTGTCAAGGGTGATTTTATAGCAGAAGCAAAAGATTTAGAAATAATAAAAAACAAATATTTCTTAGAACTGGCTCCATTTAATGGCAGAGCCACAGTAAAGGCCCTCAAGCAGCCCAAGGTAGCAGGAAATGGAAGTGAGCTGATTTATGTTCTGAATGGATTAGGGTTTAACCTAGTTGATTCTTACAGCAGTGCTGACGTCATTGCTGACGAGAGCAGCTATGCGATGCCTGACAGCATGAAAAATGCAATTCAGAGCGGGACTTCTTATGTAGGTATAGGAGGATATGGAGTCAGTGCCGTGGAAAGCAGCGGATTGCTGTCCGGTCTTGAAGTAGGAAGTAACGGCGGATATTATGAGGGCGTTTTAAAAGCGGATTTGGATACAGACAGCGTTATAACAGGCCGATACAGCAAAAATGATATTTTATATAATAATTCGGCATCATGGATTGAAAAGGTTCCGAAGACTTCTAAGGTGTTAGCCGTTATAAGCAATAAAGATGATTTTTATGTGGCAGGCTGGTGGCCGGATCATGATGTGTTAAAGGGCAAACCATACATTATTCAGGATCAGGTAGGCAATGCTAAGATTACCTTATTTGCCAGCCACATTACAAACAAGGCCCATCCTTCTCACCAGTTCCGATTGCTGGCAAATGCAATCTACGACGGCATGTCCGGCACCATGTCCGAGCTTAACAGCAGTCAGGGAGGAAAAAGCGGAGGCAGTAAAAATAAAAACAGCAAGACTGAAATAAAGAAACCAAGTGAGGAAACAAATACAACAACAGAGAATAATAAAAAAATAGATTTTAAAGATGTAAATGCTTCCAGCTGGTTCAGCCCGGCAGTTAATTATGTAGTACAGAAAGGAATTATGAACGGGCTTGATGAGCATACCTTTGGACCAAATGTAAAGACCAACAGAGCGATGATAGTGACAATGCTTCACCGTCTCGAGGGGCAGCCAAATGCGGGCAGCTCTAATTTTTCAGATGTCAAATCAAGCTCTTGGTATGGAGCTTCCGTAGCATGGGCTAACCTGAACGGCATTGTAACCGGGTATGAGGGCAATCAGTTCATGCCAGCTAACAATATTTCAAGAGAACAGCTGGCAGCTATTCTATACCGATATGCGAAATATAAAAATGCAGATGTAACTGTAAAGGGAAATACCGATAATTTCTCTGATCACGGGCAAATTTCATCCTATGCAAGGGAAGCGATAGACTGGGCTGTGGGAACGGGTCTGATGACAGGAAAGACAGGGAACTTATTAGATCCAAAAGGTACGGCAACCAGAGCGGAAGTTGCGGCAATGTTTCAGAGAATTGAAAGTTTAATTAATTAAATATTGACACCATAGAGTGTTTTTAGTAATATACTAAAATAAAGTTAAACTCTTTGCACTGCACAATATGCCAGTATATAGGGCACATAATCTACAGTACAAACTGAGCAGGCGATGAATTCATGAATGAAATGAATTCGTGGGGCCGGGCCATCGCTAAAGAATGGCAGCAGGAAACATAGTACACCTGCGGGACAGTAGTATCATACATTGTTCCGCGGGTGTTTTTTTATGCTGATGGTGACAATAATAGTATTGCAGTTAACGGAGTTATCTTAAATTTGGGAGGTAACATTTATGGAATATTTAGGAATAGCTATGAAAGTCTCTAAAGTAAGCATCATAGTTAATGTAATCCTTTCCGCAGCCAAATTAGCTGCGGGGATAATCGGTAACTCCAGTGCTATGATTTCTGATGCGATACACTCGGCAAGTGATGTTTTCAGTACTTTCGTAGTGATAGCCGGAGTAAAAATGTCCAATAAGCTATCGGATGATGAGCATCAATATGGGCATGAGCGAATGGAATGTGTGGCATCGATTTTGCTCGCAGCAGTTTTATTTATTGTGGGAGCAAAAATCGGTTTTAGTGGTATTGAAAAAATTATGACGGCAAATTACGGAGAATTGCAGATACCCAGCGTTTTACCGCTTATTGCAGCGGTTGTTTCCATTGGGGTAAAGGAATGGATGTATTGGTATACGAGGCATGCAGCTAAAAAGATCAATTCTGGGGCACTGATGGCTGACGCATGGCACCATCGTTCAGATGCATTATCGTCGGTTGGCAGCTTTGCAGGTATTTTAGGAGCAAGACTGGGATTTCCTGTACTGGATCCCGTGGCCAGCGTGGTGATCAGCTTGTTTATCTTAAAGGTTTCTTTCGATGTTTTTAAGGATTCCGTCAATAAGCTGGTAGATACCTCCTGTGATGCAGAGCTTGTAGAAGATATGAAAGAAACGATCTTAACGGAAGAAGGCGTATTGGGGATTGATTTAATTCAAACAAGGATTTTTGGATCAAAAATTTATGTGGATATAGAAATTAAAGCGGATGGAGAGCAGTCTTTGGAAGATGCTCATTCTATAGCAGAGAGAGTTCATGATATAATAGAGTCAAAATTTCCTGCAGTAAAACACTGTATGGTGCACGTGAACCCGTATAATCAGCTTAGCCCTGAGGAATAGGGAAAAAGAATAAGCAGCAAATAAAGGAGAATAAAATACGGACCCGGTACGGGAACGTTTCTTATTTTAGTTTTAACAGAATTTGCAAAAATGGATATACGAACAGCATCTGGTAATACTAAGCTGGTAAATTTAGCGTCAAATCTGGCAGCGCTGGTAACCTTTATGATAAACGGCAAGGTATTATTTCTGCTCTCTATTACAGCAGGCCTGTTTGGCATTGTAGGCAACTACATAGGAAGCGGCCTGGTGCTGAAAGGCGGGAGTAAGGTGGTAAAGCCTGTTCTGCTTGTTGTATTGGTTTTATTATTTTTAAAAATAGTAACGGAATAAAAAATGTGGTACAATTAAACGAATAGATATATTGTGGAGGGAAGAAATGTCAGATAGAGTTGAGCAAGCTTTAGCTAATCATAAAAAAGGCTATAATTGTGCACAGTCATTAGTATGTGCATATTGTGATTTATTTGGAATAGATGAAAAGACTGCTTTTAAAATGGCAGAAGCATATGGATTGGGTATGGGTAGTATGGGAACCTGCGGAGCAGTAACCGCTATGGCTATGGTAGCAGGAATGAAAATCAGCGACGGCAATTTAGATGCCCCGGCGACCAAAAAAGAGTCTTACAAAAAGATGAAAGAAATGACAGAGGCATTTCGGGAAAAAAATCAGTCCATCGATTGCAGTGAGATTAAAGGGGTGACCGGCGGTCCTGTACTCAGAAGCTGTGACGGATGTATAGAAGATGCCGCAGCCATAATAGAAAAGATGCTGCTTGAAAAGTAGGGGGAACTAATGAACGACAAAAAATTTAAAGATGTCTTGTACGAGTTTAGAGAAATTAGTGACTTAAAGGATATGGTGAATACCAGTGCGGAATTATTCTCTGAAAAGGATGCCTATCTGATTAAGCTGATACCGGGAGGAGAATATACTCCCATCAAATATAAAAGATTTAAAGAAGATATTGATGCCTTGGGAACGAAACTTGTTGAAATGGGGTTAAAGGGTAAGAAAGTGGCGGTAGTCGGAGAAAACAGCTATAAATGGATTGTAACTTATTTAGCTGTAACCAATGGTACCGGTGTAATCGTGCCTTTGGACAGGGAACTTCCGGCTAAAGAGATGGCCAATTTGATTACAAGGGCAGAAGTGAGTGCTATTGTTTATTCGCCAAAGACAGAAAAGGTTATGGCGGAGGCTATGGAACAGCTGAAGCAGCCTGTGGAATACAGAATTTGCATGGAGGAAAGTCAGCTGTCCAATACCTGTAATTTGGATTCCTGGCTGGAAGAAGGCCGTGAGCTGATAAAGCAGGGAAAACGCAGCTTTATAGATGCAGAGATTGACAGAGAGGCCATGTGCGCTCTTTTATTTACGTCGGGGACTACAGGTCTTGCAAAAGGCGTTATGCTCTCCCATAAAAATATTACGGCTAATGTCTATAATATGTCTAAATACGTAGCCATTCCGTATGAAGATATAGGACTGTCTGTTTTACCGATGCACCATTCCTATGAACTGACCTGTCATATTTTTACAGGTATTTACCAGGGGATGACTGTGGCTATTTGTGAGGGCCTAAAATACATTACGAAGAATATGGCTGAAGCACCAGCAGGAGTAATGCTTGGTGTTCCTCTTGTTTTTGAGTCCATGTATAAAAAAATATTGAAACAGGCTCAGTCAGCAGGTAAATTAGGTAAGATGAAAAAGATGATGGCTGTGTCGAAAGCCTTAAAGCTATATAATCGTCCCAATTTGGTGAAAAAGATATTTAAAGATGTTCATCATGCTCTGGGGGATCATATGAATCTGTTTATAGCAGGGGGAGCAGCTATTGATCCCGGTGTTATCGACAGCTTTCAGGCATTGGGTATTCCTATGATTCAAGGGTACGGAATGACAGAAAATGCTCCGATTATAGCAGTAAACAAAGATCGTTACAGCAAGCCTGCATCCGTTGGACTTCCTATGCCGGGTACAGAGATTCAAATTATTGATGCAGACGAAAGCGGTGTAGGAGAGATTATCTGCAAGGGAGATTCTGTTATGCTGGGCTATTATAACAGTCCTGAAGAAACGGCAGAGGTTCTTAAGGATGGATGGCTTCATACCGGAGACTATGGATATTTTGACAAAGACGGTTTTTTATATGTCTGCGGAAGAAAAAAGAGTGTCATTGTGACCAAGAACGGCAAGAATATTTTCCCTGAGGAGGTTGAATTTTATTTGACTCAAAGTGAATTTATACAGGAAGCCTTAGTGCATGGAATCATTGATGAAAAATCCGGAGATACTATAGTAAAGGCGGAGGTCTATCTGGACAGAGAAGCTGTTAAAGAAGCTGCCGGAGAACTGACCACTGCTGAATTAAGAAATTTTGTAAAGAAAGAAATTGACAGACTTAATGAACAAATGCCGCTATACAAACGGGTAAAGCGGTTTGGCATACGGGAAAAGGAGTTTGAAAAAACTACTACCAGAAAGATTAAGCGGTTTAATCAGTCAAACATAGAGGAATAGGAGCTAACATGCTACAAGCGGAAGAATTTATAAAAAAAATAAATGAAAATAAAGATCCGAATATTCGGTATAAACAAAGCAGGCCTATTCGGGATATAAAGCATATGCTGGAATCCAGTGCGGAGTTATATGGGGATAATACCGCTTTTTGGGTAAAAAGAAGCAAAGGTGCTGAATATGAGAGCATTACGTATGCAAAGACACTTGCTGACGTTAATGCCCTGGGAACGGCACTAATTGCAAGAGGCCTGAAAGGCAAGCGAATTGCGGTAATAGGAGAAAACAGCTATGAATGGTCCATTTCCTATTTGGCAGCAGTTTGTGGAACCGGTATTATCGTACCCTTAGATAAAGAGCTGAATGCCGGTGAGCTGATGCAGCTGGTGGTCAATGCGGAAGTAAGCTGCGTGATGTTTGATTCTAAATTTGAAAAAGTGTTTAAAGAAATGCAGGCATCCGGAGAAACGGTCATTAAAATGCTGGTGAATCTTGAAAGTGAAGGGAGCAAGAATGGAATAATCTCCCTGAATGAGCTGATAAAAGAAGGACAAGCCGCCCTACAGGAAGGCAGGCGTGATTTCATCGATGCGGAAATTAACAGAGAAATTATGAATATATTGCTGTTTACTTCAGGCACCACAGGAGTTTCCAAAGGTGTTATGCTGTGCCATGGAAATATAGCAGAAGATTTAATGTCTGCACCTACGGTTTTAGAAATCCGATCCGATGATATTTTCTTTTCTGTACTTCCCGTGCATCATACCTATGAATGTACCTGCGGATTTCTGCTTCCCCTATATAAAGGAGCGGCTATTGCTTACTGTGAGGGATTAAAATACATTACTAAGAATCTGGCGGAAATAAAGCCCACTATATTTTTGGGTGTGCCGATTTTATTTGAAAACTTATACAGAAAGATTTGGCAGAATGTCAGGAAGCAGGGAAAAGAATCTTTGCTCAGAAGAATTATTAGAATTAATAAAACAACCAAGAAGGTGGGCCTGGATCTGGGAAATGTCTTTTTAAAAGACATAAGAGCGGTTTTCGGCGGCAGAATGCGTATCATGATCTGCGGAGGTGCTGCCATTAATCCGGAAATTCTGGACGGCATCCGGGACTTTGGTATTATGGCTTTACAGGGCTACGGACTGACAGAGTGTTCTCCTATAGGTGCGTTGAATCCGGACAAGGCTGCTAAATCAGCATCCATCGGAAGAGCACTGCCGAATTTTGATATGAAGCTTGTGGATGTTAATGAAGAGGGAATAGGCGAAATTTGCCTAAAGGGCGGTAATGTAATGCTGGGATATTACAATATGCCGGAGGCTACTGCGGAAGTCCTGAAAGACGGCTGGTTCTATACGGGAGATTTAGGGTATATCGACTCGGAAGGCTATGCGTATATAACGGGGCGAAAGAAGAATGTCATTATTACGAAAAACGGTAAGAATGTTTATCCGGAAGAATTGGAATACTATTTAAGCAATATTCCTTATGTATTGGAATCCTTTGTTTATGACAGAGAATCGGAGGATGGCTTCGATACTGTAATTGTAGCTTCTATTCGTGTAGATGAAGAGGAAGTGGCTGAAGCCCTTGGCGAAGGCTATACGGATGATATGGCAGCAGAGCTTCTGTGGAATGAAGTGGATAAGATTAATCAGACATCCCCTTATTTCAAGAAGATCAAACGAATTGTCCTTCGCAAGGAAGAATTTGAAAAGAACACTTCTAAAAAGATTAAAAGATTTGTAGAATCCAATAAACAATAAAAGAACTCCTGACAGGCATGGAATATGCAGCCTTTCAGGAGTTTTTATTTATCCATCCGTTATTTTATTACGATATTTATATTTTTAGAGCTGGTAGCGTAGACCATAGTAGCATAGCACAGGTCAAATTCAACAATATCTCCCACATGAATGTCTTCTTTACAGTTTTCGATATCCAGAATTAAATGGTCACTGCTTGCACCTAAGATTTCAATAGCAGAATTTTTAGGAAGAAGCATGTCTGGCTCACCGAAATCTACTTTGCCGAGGGCCGCCAGTGCTCTTCTGCGGATACCTCTGTCCACATAGGTCTGAACATGTCCAAAAGCATCGAAAGTCAATTCTCCCACAGGATGACTCGGCTTGTCTTTGACTTCAATAATTTCAGCCTTTAAGGTAAATACGTCCTGATTTAGAAAATCCGCATTTACTCCAAAGAGAGAACCGTAGTCATGGGCAAGAATAATTCCTTCACCGATTCTCAGGTGGTTGATTCTGTCCGGCATGGTGCCGTCAAAAACCATTCCAGTGGAAGTTGTACCTCCTCCCGAAATGATTTCAAGCTGTCTACCGATAACTGCTTCTATTTTTTCTGCAATAGTGATTAGATCATTCATTTTCTCAGGTGTTGCTTTTACAGAACCATAGCATCCAAGATTGGTACCTATCCCCATAAGGTCAATCCATTCCAGCTGATTTTCAACATAGCTTGCAGCGTTGACCATTTCTGTCTCGTCCCAGAAGCCTTCTCTTAAATCACCCAAGTCAACCATAAGAACTACACCATGTCGTTTGCCCTGCTTCTGACATTCGGCGTTTATTTTATCAAGCACGGCTATTTCACTATTCAAACTGTAATCCACATACTGTACAAGATCTTCGATTTCACTGAGCATAGGAACACGAATTAAGAAAAATGGTTTTTTACAGCCTGATTTCTTGGAATCTATTATTTGATCCATCCGGGATGATGCAATGTAGGTGCAGCTGGAGTTATCGAATTCTTTTACCATCTCAGGTATGGCGTGGAAGCCCTTGATAACACCGGCAACCTTTATACCTTTTTTATCACATAACTGAACGACGGAATCAATATTGTGCCTGAATTTTTTCAAATCTACCTCTAACTGAGGATATCTCTCTTTTGTACTCATTTGTAATTCCTCTCATTTTTAAAATAAATAATCAGCCGTTATATCTGCACAGGGCAAATATATAAAGTAATAATAACATAATACTCTGACCATTTAAAGCAAATTTGCAGCAAAATGTTTCTTCCCAAAAGTCCAATTATTAGATTTTTCTTAAATGACAAGCCATCAGCTTGACACCGGTTTTTTTAAGGGATAAAGTAGTAAATACATTAGTTTGGCAATATGTCGGGGTTACGTCAAACAGGCAGGAGCCAGAAGAAGGGGATAAAACTTTGGGAGGAGCTATGTATAAAGTATTAATTATAGAGGATGATTTTGTTATTGCTGATTCGCTGAAATCTCATTTATCTAATTGGGGGTATGAGGTAAAATATGTGGAGGACTTTAAAGAGGTTCTTGCAAAGGTGACGGATTATGATCCTCAGCTGGTGCTAATGGATATTTCTTTGCCGTTTTTCAATGGTTATCATTGGTGCAAGGAGATAAGAAAATTTTCTTCGGTGCCTATTGTATTTATATCCTCGGCTGGAGATAATCTGAATATTGTCATGGCCATGAATATGGGGGGAGATGACTTTATCACCAAGCCTTTTGACTTGAATGTATTAACGGCTAAAATTCAGGCAATTATGAGAAGGAGCTATTCCTTTCAGGGGCATACTAATATAATCGATTACAATGGAGTTCTTTTAAACTTGGGCAATGCAACCTTGAGCTATGAAAATCAAAAAATAGAGCTGACGAAAAATGATTTTCGGCTTCTTCAGGTGCTCTTTGAGAGTGCGGGTAAGGTAGTTACAAGGGATCATATCATGGCTAAGCTTTGGGAGGATGAAAATTTTGTTGACGATAATACGTTGACGGTAAATGTGACCAGGCTGAGAAAAAAGCTGGAGGAAATAGGGCTGGAGGACTATATTAAAACCAAGAAAGGTATCGGGTACATTATTGAATGAACACCAAACGTGAGATTTTTAAAGTGGCAAAAGCATTTATAAAAGAAAATATCAAAAAGGCCATCTTATATTTGATATTTTGCTGCATATTCGGAATCTTATTTGTTTTGCAGGCCGTTCCGGCGGATGTAGTGCTGTATGCAGCAGAGGTGTGCGGGTTTCTCGGCTTTATCTTTTTGATTTATGAATTTTACAGGGCATACAAAAAACACATAGAACTGATGGAATTAAAAAATCAGATTACTGTTCACATAGAAGGGCTTCCTGAATGTCGTTCCTTACTGGAAGCAGATTATCAAATGGCACTAAGGGAGTTGTATCACCAAATGAAAAAAATGGAATCACAATTTTTGGCAGAGAGCAAAGATATGATCGATTATTATACTCTCTGGGTCCATCAAATAAAGACGCCTATTACGGCTCTCAGCCTGATCCTTCAGACAAAAGAAGATTCAACCGCCGATCAAATGAAACAAGAGCTCTTTAAAATTGAGCAGTATGTTGAAATGGTCATGCAATATTTGCGCATGGGAAATATGAATTCGGATTTAATGCTTGGAGAATACAGTTTAGAAAAAATAGTAAAACAGGCTATTAAAAAATATGCGGCGGTATTTATGTATAAAAAAATTACTTTAAATTTGGGAGATATAAATGAAAGAATCATTACAGATGAAAAATGGCTGACCTTTGCTGTCGAACAATTGCTGTCCAATGCGTTGAAATATACAAAGGAAGGAACCATTGAAATCTATCTGAAAAAGGATGCCGATAAGGTTTTAGTCATTGAGGACAGCGGGATTGGTATCAGTCCGGAAGATCTGCCCAGAGTTTTTGAGCAGGGCTATACGGGTTATAACGGAAGAATGGATAAAAAAGCAAGCGGATTGGGACTTTACCTGTGCAAAAAAATCTTAAGCAACCTATCTCACCGGATTACAATTGAATCAGGCGAGGGAAAAGGAACGAAGGTTGTTCTGGATTTATTTACAGAGAAGATAAAAGTGGAATAAAGAGATTTAATCTTACAAAAATGAAAGATTAAATCTCAAAATGTAAGTGGAATCTATGGCTGAGGTTTCGCTTTTTTATTATTATAAATACATAAAAGGGTTATAAGGAAAGAGAGGAAGAAAGAAAAATGGCACTATTAGAAGTGAAAAATTTGAAAAAAATATATTCTACACGATTTGGGAGCAATCAGGTACAAGCGTTGTCGGATGTGAATTTCACGGTTGAAAATGGAGAATACGTAGCAATAATGGGGGAATCCGGCTCAGGAAAAACAACCCTGCTAAATATACTGGCGGCTCTTGATAAAGCCACCAGCGGAGAGGTGCTGTTAAACGGTAAGAACCTGGCAGATGTCAAGGAAGCCAATATAGCCGAATTCAGAAGGCGTAATCTGGGTTTTGTCTTTCAGGATTTTAATTTACTGGACACCTTTTCTATTGAAGATAATATTTTTCTGCCGTTAGTTTTAGCCAGAACACCGTATAAGAAAATGCAGCAAATGCTGACGCCCATAGCAGAGAAATTGGGAATAACAGAGCTTTTAAAGAAATATCCCTATGAGGTGTCAGGGGGACAGAAGCAGCGGGCGGCCGTGGCAAGGGCAATTATAACAAACCCTCAGATTATCTTAGCCGATGAACCTACAGGGGCTTTGGATTCAAAAGCATCGGATCATTTGCTGGAGCTTTTTTCGAATATTAATAAAAGCGGTCAGACTATTTTAATGGTTACTCACAGCACAAAGGCTGCCAGCCATGCAAACCGGATAATATTCATTAAGGACGGAAAAGTATTCCATCAGATTTACAGGGCTGACATGTCCAATGAGGAGCTGTATGAGAAAATATCCAATACCTTAGTGGTAATAGCAGCGGGAGGGGATACCAATGAATAAATTTTTTTATGTGAACATGGCGTGGGCCAATATGAAGAAAAACGGAAGATTGTATTTGCCGTTTTGCCTGGCCTCCATAGGAACCATAGCCATGTTTTATATATTGACTTCGATCTTTAGAAGCGAAGGGATGTCTGAAATAATAGGCGGAGAGACTCTTAGGGTTATCATAGGACTAGGACGTTATATTGTAGGCATCTTTGCTTGTATTTTCTTATTTTATACCAATAATTTTCTGATGAAGCAGCGAAAAAAAGAGCTGGGACTTTATAATGTACTGGGGATGGGGAAGAGGCATATTGGAATCATTTTGTTTTTTGAAACATTGATTTTATATATGGTGACCATTGTTTTAGGGTTGATAACCGGGCTTGTAGTAAGTAAGTTTATGTTTTTAATCCTCTTAAATATGATGTCTTGTACAGTACCTATTGCATTTGCTGTTGAAGGTCAGGCGATTTCTGCCACTGTAATCTTATTTGGAACCATTTTTTTAGCAATGTTATTGTCCAATATGCACCAGATTCGATTGGCAAAGCCTGTGGAGCTGCTTCAAAGTGCTAATGTGGGTGAAAAAGAACCCAGGACAAAGTGGGTTCTGGCAGCCATTGGAGTGGTTACAACTGCTTTGGGATATGGAATTGCCTTAACTATTCAATCGCCCATAGCAGCCATTATGATGTTCTTCCTGGCTGTTATTTTAGTTATAATCGGAACCTATGCCTTGTTTACTGCCGGAAGTATAGCTGTTTTAAAGAGCCTGCGAAAAAATAAAAATTATTATTATAAGACAAAGCATTTTATCGGTACCTCCGGAATGATTTACAGAATGAAGAAAAATGCCGTGGGACTGGCTAATATTTGCATACTTTCCACCATGGTTCTGGTTACTTTGTCTACGACGGTATGCCTGTATTCCGGGCAGAACGATGCTATCGAAAATTCGTATCCCAGAGAGGTTCAGATTACGGTAAATAATGCAAAAACGGATACCTCAAATATACTGTTGGATATCCTTCAGAGAAGCCAACCGGAAGGAATAAATCAGGCCAAGAACATTACCGTCTTTGAATATTTTACTTATACAACGGACAATACTAAAAATGATTTCTCAGGAATAAACAACAAGAAAAATAACGGGGAAGCAATCACCTTATTTTTTATGGAGTTAGACGACTTCAACAATGCGGAAAAATCTCACTGGAAGCTGAATGACAATGAACTGTTGATATACAGCGATTCTAAATATAATGAGGACAATGTATCCTTAATGGGGCAACCCTTTCACATAAAAGCAAATTTAGAAAAGTTCTCTTTCAGTGAAGTAAGCTTCATGGGAGAATATGACGGCATATATAT
>DKLE01000005.1:6498-6789 GCA_002455605.1 Firmicutes bacterium UBA6648 | reverse complement strand
ATCAAGGGGTTTTTGAAAGCTTAAGAAAAGAAATTAATGACAAGGATCAGCAGAAAGGTATTTTACACTGTTACGGCGGCTTTGACTATCAGCAAAGTCCGGAGGAAGGAACTGCTTTCCTGGAAGAAGTAAAAGCTAAAATCAGTGAACAGGAGATGAACACTTATCTCGTTACAAAAGATGCGATGAAGAAGGATGCCATGGCTGTCTTCGGAGGATTGCTGTTTATCGGCAGCTTTTTAGGCGGATTATTTATCATGGCTACAGCATTGATTATCTATTACAAGCAAA
>DKLE01000005.1:0-6317 GCA_002455605.1 Firmicutes bacterium UBA6648 | reverse complement strand
TATCTATTACAAGCAAATCTCAGAAGGCTATGAGGACAGAGAACGATTCCAGATCATGCAAAAAGTAGGGCTGAGTCCAAAAGAAGTAAAAAAATCCATTAGAAGCCAGATTGTTACTGTATTTTTCCTGCCACTGATAGTTGCTGTTATTCATGTGGCCGGAGCATTTAATATGATAACAAAGATGTTAGCGGTATTCAGGCTGACCGATATCAATCTATTCCTTTTGTGTACCTTAGTGACTATTTTGATATTTGGAATAATATACGGAATTGTATATTGGCTGACAGCAAAGGCTTATTATAAAATCGTAAAATAAATTATTTATCAACCATTGCTGTAAAAATAATGATATAGAAAAAATTTTATATTGAAGTAAACCTATAAAAATGATAAGATATATGTAGTTATAAAAACACTGGGAGGAATATGATGAAAATATCCACGAAAGGTCAGTATGGGCTTCAGGCATTGCTGGACTTAGCAATTTACGGGGCGGATGACTACATTAGTTTAAAGAGCATAGCGGAGCGTCAGGGCATGTCCGATAATTATTTGGAACAGTTATTTGCATCATTGAAGAAGAACGGACTGGTGGAAAGTACGAGAGGCGCTCAAGGAGGCTACCGCTTAGCCAAGCCTTCAAAGGAAATAACGGTAAAACAGGTTCTCAATGCATTGGAGGGTCCCCTGGCATTAGTTGACTGCATTATTGAGGGAAAAGAGAGCCAGTGTGACCGCTTTGAATGCTGCGTAACAAGGGTCGTTTGGCAGAAAATAATGGAAAATCTCAATGAGGTCACAGATGCCATTACCTTAGCAGACTTAGTGGAATCATATAAAAACTCTAAACGGTCAGCAGGCATAGAATATTATATATAAAGAGGTTTAACAATATGAAAGTTTCTACAAAAGGAAGATATGGATTAAGGGCAATGGTTGACTTGGCCATACATTCGACGAATGGACATGTACCGCTTTACTGCATAGCGGACAGGCAAAATATATCTGTAAATTATTTGGAACAGGTTTTTTCCACCCTAAGAAAGACTGGATTGGTTAAGAGTGTGAAAGGGGCGCAGGGAGGCTACACCTTAGCGGCTAATCCGGCAGATATAACCGTCGGCAGGATTCTCCGAGCATTGGAAGGGAATTTATCTGTAGTAGAAGATAGTATGGACAGTGAGGATGACAGGAGTGTCAGACAATGCATTCAAATAAATGTATGGAATAAGATGACAGATTGTATCAATCAATTGGTTGATACAATCACTTTAGAAGACTTGGTTCATGAATATCAAAGAATGTCGGGAACCTTAGTTTCCATGTATTATATATAGCTATGGCGTCATAGCTATATAGGTGAAAACCAACTAAAAATATATGTTTTATACAGTATTACGCGTATAAGAAAAACTAAATGAATAAAGGAGTGTGACTATGACAAATGGGGATGTTAAGAATTTAAGTATTAAAACAAAGGTAGTCCATGGATTTAAAGGCTATGATTCACAAACAGGAGCGATTAGTTTTCCAATTTATCAAAGCGCAACTTTCCGTCATCCCGGACTGAATGAAAGCACAGGCTATGACTATTCCAGACTTCAGAACCCAACCAGAGAAGAACTGGAAAGAACAATTGCCGATCTTGAAAATGCTAAATATGGTTTTGCTTTTTCAAGCGGGATGGCTGCAGTATCCACTGTAATCAAGCTGTTTTCACCAGGAGATCATCTCCTGGTATCCGATGACTTATATGGAGGAACCTATCGTATATTTGAAGAAATATATAAGAAATTTGGTATAGAGGCTGATTTTATTGATACAAGCAGCACCGAAGAAGTAATAAAAGATTTTAAGCCAAATACAGTGGCGGTATTTATTGAAACACCGTCCAATCCGATGATGAAGATATCAGATATTGCGGCTATAAGTGAATGTGCAAAATCCAGAGGGGCGTTAATGATTGTGGACAATACGTTCTTGACTCCGTATTTTCAAAGGCCGATGAAGCTGGGGGCAGACATTGTTATTCACAGTGCCACCAAATATTTAGGGGGACATAATGATACTTTAGCAGGAGCACTGGTTTTAAACGATGATAAGCTGGCAGAGCAAATTCAATTGATTCAGAAATCAGAGGGGGCTGTTTTATCTCCTTTTGACAGCTGGCTGATTCTCAGAGGAATTAAAACTTTAGGTCTGAGAATGGAAAGGCATCAGGAAAATGCTGTAAAAATAGCTCAGTGGCTGAAAAAGCATCCAAAGGTTGATAAGGTATATTATGCGGGACTCCCGGAAAGTGCAGGCTATGAGACTTGCAGGAAACAGGCTGAAGGGTTTGGCGCCATGATTTCTTTTTCTGTATCCAACAAAGAAATGGTAGAAAAAATATTGAAACGCGTTCAGATTATTTTATTTGCTGAAAGCCTGGGGGGTGTAGAGAGCCTGATTACTTATCCTATGGTTCAGACTCATGCAGCCATTCCTCAGGAAATAAGAGAAAGAATCGGAGTAGATGATAAATTACTTAGATTATCCGTGGGAATAGAAGACAGTGAAGATCTTATTCATGATTTAGAACAGGCATTGAGGTGATTATAATGAAATTTGGATCAAAATTAATTCATAATGGTAATGAGATAGATAAAGCAACAGGAGCGTTAAGCATTCCTATATATCAAACTTCCACTTATCATCAGGCAGACATTGATAACGGACAGGAATATGATTATTCCCGTTCCGTAAATCCAACCAGAAAAGCACTAGAGAATACTATAGCGAAGCTGGAAAATGGAGATAAAGGTTTTGCATTAGCCTCCGGTATGGCAGCCATAGCCTCTGTACTTGCTATTTTCTCTGCCAAGGATCATGTTATCATCTGTGAAGATGTGTATGGAGGTACCTATCGGATTTCTTCAAAATTTTTCAACCGTTTTGATGTTGAAATCACTTTTGTAAATGCGGCAGATTTAGAAGAAATAACGAAAAATATAAAGAAAAATACAAAGGCATTATTTCTGGAAAGCCCGTCTAATCCTCTGCTGAAGATTACGGACTTGCAAGCTTGTGCAGATATTGCAAGGGAGCACAATCTGCTTCTGATTCTGGACAATACCTTTATGTCTCCATACCTGCAAAGGCCTTTGGATTTAGGCTTTGATATTGTTGTTCACAGTGCCACTAAATTTATCGGCGGCCATAGTGATGTAGTCGGGGGACTGATTGTTGTTAAAGGAAATGAACTGGCTAAAAGAGTGTATGCTGTGCAGAATGGATTTGGTGCTATTTTGGGCCCGCAGGATTCATGGCTGCTTCTCCGGGGATTGAAAACCCTAAAGGTCAGACTGGATTATCAGCAGAGAAACGCACAAAAATTAGCGGAATGGCTGGATAACCATGAAAAAATAGAAACTGTTTATTATCCGGGACTCCCTTCTCACCCGGGAAGAGACATTCATTTCAGACAAGCAGATGGTGCGGGTGCTGTGCTTTCTTTCAAAACCAAAGAGACTCAAATGGCAGCTCAATTTATGAAGAAAGTCAAATTGGCAGCCGTGGCTGTCAGTTTGGGAGGAGTAGAAACAATTGTCTCCTATCCTGTAAAAATGTCTCATGCAGCAATACCTAAAGAAGAGCGGGAACGTTTGGGCATAACCGACAATTTAATCCGTGTATCCCTTGGACTGGAGGATATAGAAGATTTAATAGAAGATTTTAATAATGCATTAAAATAATGTAAAGGCAGGCTAATGAATTTCATTGAGCCTGCCTTTACTATTTAAGAAGAAAAATCCTAGAATAAGAGCGCCTAAAGATGCACCAATCTATATCCAACTAATTATATAGGAAAAATATTAAAAAAGTGTTGACATTTTTCTTGAAACGGTATATTATAATCATATTAAAACATATAAGAATACTAGGAAATAGAAGGAGGTTAATAACATGTCAAAAATAGCAAAGAATTTAACGGATTTAATCGGTAATACACCATTATTGGAATTATCAAATTACAATAATGTTAATAACTTAGAAGCAGCGGTGATTGCAAAACTGGAATATTTCAATCCGGCTTCCAGTGTAAAAGACAGAATCGGATATGCTATGATTAAGGATGCGGAAGAGAAAGGTCTGATTAATCAAGATACTGTTATAATCGAACCTACAAGTGGAAATACAGGAATCGCTCTGGCATTTGTGGCAGCAGCGAAGGGTTATAAATTAATTATTACGTTACCGGATACGTTTAGTATTGAAAGAAGAAATCTTCTAAAAGCCTTAGGAGCTGAACTGGTTTTAACTCCAGGAGTTGAAGGAATGGCGGGAGCGATCAATAAAGCGAAAGAACTGGCAGAGCAGACACCGAACTCATTTATTCCTCAGCAATTTGAGAATCCTTCAAATCCGGCTATTCATAGAGCTACCACAGCAGAAGAAATCTGGAGAGATACCGATGGTAAAGTGGATATCTTTATTGCCGGTGTGGGTACCGGAGGGACTGTTTCAGGAGTAGGAGCAGCTTTAAAAGAGAAAAATCCAAAGGTACAGATTATTGCAGTGGAACCATCTGATTCTCCGGTATTATCTGGGGGAGCAAAAGGTCCTCATAAAATCCAGGGAATAGGTGCCGGTTTTGTTCCGGGAGTATTTAAGAGAGAAGTGGTTGATGAAATCTTCCAAGTAAAAAATGAAGAAGCTTTTGAAACTTCCAGAAACCTTGCGAAAACAGAAGGTCTGCTGGTAGGTATATCATCAGGTGCAGCAGCCTTCGCCGCTACTGAAATTGCTAAAAGACCGGAGAACAAGGGGAAAAATATTGTAGTCTTATTGCCTGATACAGGTGAAAGATATCTTTCTACTCCATTGTTCCAGGAAGTTTAAAAAAATCAAGGCAATTAAAGCTGGGTGAGAGCTGATAAGGGGATTGGATCCGTGGGGGATTTAGTCCCTTTATTTTTTTACCAGTAAAAGTATATCTGCATATAGAAGATAACAGGAGGAGACCGAATATAAATTAGAAGAAAAATAGAGCAGAAGAGCTGCAGAAGGCAGACTACGATGTATACGAAACAAGCGAGTCGGAGTTTTCTCGGTTATGGGAAAGTCTGGATAAAAATCTAATGGACTACTTCAACAGGACCGTATAGCTTAAGACAATCGCTATAGAGTAGTGATTGCAACAACATTACAATAGTTAAAAATCCATAATAACAATAAATAATATACCAGCATTTTGGACGAGCTAGGTGAACCTTTATTTATGCACTATTAATAGTTGTTCTTTCGATATTGCTTCACGGCAGATAGATGCAATTCTATATACAATTAATTGAGTATTAACGATTTATTTATAATATAAAAATCATTCTGTAAAAAGTCGAAAAATGTAGAAATGTAGGAAATATATTTAGTATAATCACATTTCATGCCCTTCAGACAACATTTCATACATAAAGGGTTGAAAAAGTTAGCTGAAATAGTAATATGTATTCGAAAGGGGGACAGGGTTTAATGGGAGAGATTCAGATTGACTTAAATATCTTAAGTTGAATAGAAACTATTTTAAAATGTAAATGGGGGTTTATAAATGAAAAAAAAATTATTCAGTATAATTCTATCTCTAATAATGATAATGGCTGGTAGTATTAGTGTTTTTGCTAGTAGCAATGTGGTTACGCAACAAGAGACTAGTAACATTTCATCTACAGCTAATGATGCTACAATAACTAATGAAGAAATTCAACGAAAAGCAGGAGATACTTCGTTTATAATAAAAGAAGTATCTAGGCAAGACAAGGATATGTTTTTTGTAGGATATTTAAAAGAGTGGCCAGATTGGGCATACACATCATCGTATACGCTAAATGCTGGAACTACTTTTTCAGTTTCGTGTAACTACAACTATGCTGGAATAGGCACTACTGTAAATTTCACAAAGCCTAATAAAGGCTCTAGAACCATTCCAGCAGATGCATCTAAATTGAGTAGGCTTGGAGCATATGAAGATGTAACTTTTGTAAAAAAGGAAAAAAGGAAATATGTAGGTGGTGTATATTTGAGTAGCACTTACTATGTAGATACAATTGTTCATAATTCATATATTATCCCTGTATACAAATAAATCAGAAATTACTTGAGAAGTCTTGTTTTTACAAAAGAACATGATAAGTTAATTACTTATCATGTTCTTTATAAAAATTTCAATCTATGAGTTAAAATAAAATATTTAAAGGGAGTTACAAAAAATGAAGAATGTAAATTATATTGAGGAAGTTCTATTAATAATAGCTGCGATTACAATGATTGCATATAAT
>DKLE01000208.1 GCA_002455605.1 Firmicutes bacterium UBA6648 | reverse complement strand
GCGCTATGATCTAGGGGAGGACTTCTCCATTGAGACGGCAGCTGTCTTTGGTGAATTATATAAGAATAATAATGAATGGAAGTTCAATGCTATTGGCAGCGGTTATCAAGGCGGGCTAGCTGCAATTTGTAATAGTTATGGTGTTGAGATAGAGTAGAGGAGATAACTAATATGACAGTAAGTTTACAAAAAGGACAGAAAATAAGTTTGACAAAGGAAAATGCAGCTCTGAACCGTATAATGGTTGGTTTGGGATGGGATGAGGTTCCTCAACCAAAAGGTGGTTTTTTTGCTCCAAAACCACAGTCCATAGATTGTGATGCCTCTGTGTTTATGTTGACTGGTGGCAAGCTGCAAGGCAATAAAGATATCGTATATTTTGGTAATCTTCAGCATAGCTCCAGATCGGTTCAGCATATGGGCGATAATCTTACTGGTGCCGGAGACGGAGATGATGAACAGATTCTTGTGGAATTATCCAAAGTGCCGGAGCAATATGACCGGATTATTGTCGTAGTTAACATCTATCAGGCGCTACAGAGAAAACAACATTTCGGTATGATACAAAATGCTTTTTGCAGGGTTGTGGATGACAAAAATCAGGAACTCTGCCGATACAGCCTAACAGAAGATTATAGCGGTATGACTTCTTTGATATTTGGTGAAATTTACAGACATAATGGTGAATGGAAATTTAACGCCATGGGGCAGGGAACAAATGATCCGGGCCTAAAAGAATTAGTTCAAAGATTTATGTAAATTAATAATAGTTAACAAAAAGGAAATGATATGTTGATATTATTTCCTTTTATAAAATTCAGAAATTTTGTAAGAAAGAGAAAATGCTAGATGAACGAAAAATTACAAGGCTTGACGGATGTTGAAGTCGAAGAGAGTCGTAGAAAATATGGTAGTAATAAAATAAAAGAATCGGAGCCGGAAACTTTCTGGAAGCAATTTATGGAAGGCTTTGGAGACCCAATGATTCGGATTTTGTGTGTGATTGCACTTATAATGATGATCATGTTTTTTCTTGGGCAAAGCGAATGGTATGAACCTGTAGGAACAGTTATTGCAGTATTGTTAGTAAATTTTGTGTCGGCAAAAACAGGAGTTGCGAATGACGCAGCTTATAAGAAGCTTAAGAACTCACAGAAAAAAGATACGGCTAACGTCATAAGAAATGGTGCAGTTAATGTCATTGATGTAGATGAGTTGGTTGTAGGAGATATAGTAATTTTGCAGTCTGGTAATAATATTTTAGCAGATGGAGTTTTAATTAACGGTAATCTTTCAGTAGACAACAGCGTTTTAAACGGCGAAGCGGAAGAATGCAGAAAGTGCGCAGCTGATGGGGAGTTTACAATTCCTGAGGAGATAACGGGAGATACTTTTGTTGACAGTCACAGCCTGTTTAGAGGAGCAACTGTTTTGGATGGCGAAGGTCATATGCTTATCCAAAAAGTTGGTGAGTTAACCATGATGGGAAAGATGGCAGAAGACATGGAAGTAAAAGAACCGGATTCCCCATTAAAAGTAAAGCTCAATAAGCTGGCCAATCAGATTTCTATTTTTGGTTATACAGGCGGTATTGTAATTGCTATAGCTTACTTTATTCACTATATTTTGATGGCGGGATCCATAGGCGGGTTTCTTGATATGGGACTGCTCTATGTCATTAAACACCTTATGAGTGCGGTTTCTGTAGCAATTACTATTATTGTATGCGCCGTACCGGAAGGTCTGCCTCTGGTAATTGCATTGGTACTCATGCAAAATACGGGTAAATTGTATAAAATGAATGTATTGGTAAGAAAATCCATCGGCATAGAAACAGCTGGCTCTTTAAATATTTTATTCAGTGATAAAACCGGGACTATTACAAAAGGTCAGCTGGAGGTAGTAGAATTTTTAGATGGGACAGGGCAATTAGTGGATATTCATCAGTACACATGTGCAGAAGCTATAAGAGAAAATCTACATATATGTATTGGAAAAAATACCTGTGCCATGTTTGATAATAAGAAACATGTAGTTGGCGGTAATATGACTGATCAGGCATTATTAAAATATCTGGGCAGAGATAATTATGTTGCTTTAGCTGAAAATAACCAATGTATGGTAACAGAGATTCAGGAATTTAACAGTGCCAATAAATTCAGTCAAGTATATATTGATTCCAAAGGAAAGACCTTTTACAAAGGTGCCCCTGAGGTTCTTTTAGAAAAAGCGGCAAAATATCTAGATATACATGGAAATGAAGTAGATCTTGATTTAGAGCAGATCAATATTAAAATCAATCGACTGGCTAGAAGAGCAATGAGAGTTATTGCCTTTGGATACAGCAAGAGTAGATTAAGGCCGAATGAAGTTAATGATGATATTGTGCTAATCGGACTTGTGGGGATTAGAGATGATGTCAGACCAGAGGCAAAGCAGGCGATAAAAGAAGTGCAGTCCGCAGGGATTCAGGTTATTATGATTACTGGGGATAGAAAAGAAACCGCAGTTGCAATAGCCAATGAGGCAGGTTTGCTGAACAGTGAAAACGATATAGTCATCACCTCGGCGGAACTGAACTCCATGACCGACGAACAGATTAAGGAAATTATTGAAGACATCCGAGTAATTTCCAGAGCATTGCCTACGGATAAGAGCAGAATGGTAAGGTTGTGTCAAGAATTGAATCTGGTTGTAGGAATGACTGGTGACGGAGTAAATGATAGCCCGGCATTAAAAAGAGCGGATGTAGGGTTCGCTATGGGGAGTGGTACCGATGTAGCAAAAGTGGCAGGCAAATTGGTCATTTTGGACGATAATTTTGACTCCATCAAAAATGCGATATGGTATGGGAGAACGTTATACATCAATATTCTGAAATTTTGTAAGATGCAGCTGGTAATTAATGTGGCAGCCGTATTAGTTTCTGCAATTTGTCCGTTTATTGGCATCGAAGCACCGCTCAAGGTAACACACCTGCTATGGATTAACCTATGCATGGACAGCCTGGCATCTATAATGTTTGCCAGTGAGCCGGCTTTACCTGAATATATGCGGGCAAAACCGAGAAGAAGAGATGAAGGCATCATCAGTAAGCCGATGGCCATCCAAATCCTAGTTATGGGAGGTTGGCTTACAGTTATGAGTATTTTATGGTTTAAGATACCTATATTCTCCACTTTCTTTGATAATCAGGAACAATTTTATACCGGATATTTTTGCATGTTTGTATTTGCATTTATGATTAATGCATTAAATGTGCGAAGTCAGGGCGCTAACGTATTTGAGAATATCAAAGAAAACCCTCTTTTCCTTAAGGTATGGGCTTTAATAATCCTTGTGCAGATCGCTCTGGTTTCCATTGGAGGCGTAATCGGTGAAATTTTTAGCTGTCAACGTTTTGGATGGCAGGGATGGATTGTAGTCATTGCAATGGCTCTGGTTATGTATCCTGTTGATTTGATTCGCAAATACATTATGAGAAATAAGCTTTGGATGATAGAAGACTAAAAAACAACAGTTTATTTTTGATAAGGACTTAGAGTTCTTACGCTGTAAGATTTAGAAAGGATCCTATTTAAGATGAGTTTTTTTTGCTGTGATCTGGATAATACACTTATTTATTCGTATAAACATGATATCGGTACTGATAAAGTACTGGTAGAGTCCATGGAAAAAAAAGAACTTTCCTTCATGACAAATACCTCTCACAGGCTGTTAAAAGAAGTAGCTGGCAATAAAACGCTGGTTCCGGTGACTACACGAACACTTAAACAGTATTTAAGAATTAATTTTGGCCAGGATATTTTTATAAAATATGCTTTAATTTCAAACGGAGGTATTCTATTGGAAAATGGCATAATTAATGAAAGATGGCTGGCAGACAGTAAAAAAATTGTGCAAGAAGTAGATGCTGAACTAGAGAAAGGAATAAATCTGTTAAAAAGGGATCCAGATGTGTTCTTTGAAATAAGAAAAGCAGACGGACTGTTTGTATTTACAAAGAGCAGCAATTGTGAAAAAACAATGGAACAATTAGTTCACAACCTTCAACAGGAAAAAGTATATATAGATAAGCACGGCAATAAAATTTATATTTTTCCCAGGAAGTTAAATAAAGGTTATGCCGTTGAAAGATTTAAAGATTACATAGGAGGAAGCCATCACTTTATGGCGGCAGGGGACAGTAAATTTGATATTCCCATGCTGGAAGCTGTGAATGTGGGAATGTGTCCGGAATCTTTGGAGGTTCCCGTCAGAACTGCTATAAAAAAGTTCAGAAGAGAAACGTTTACGGAAGATATGCTGAGTTTTGTAAAAGACTATAAATCGAAATAATCGTATTAAACGGAGAAAATAGGCTGAAATATTTTATCAGCCTATTTTTTATGTAAAATAATCCAAAACAAACTTGACAAAAATTGTCCAGAATAGTATATTTAATATAATAAGTCAGTTTAAATAATTTTAGGAGTGGAGGGAACTAATCTGCTGATTACAAGAGAAACAGATTATGCCTTGAGGATATTGAGAGCATTGGCAGCCGGAGAACAGTTGACATCAGGTGAGATCTGCCAAAGAGAGATATTACCGCAAAATTTTGCATATAAAATATTAAAGAAATTAAATAAAGCGGGCATTGTTCACATAGCAAGAGGTGCAGAAGGTGGGTGCAGGCTCATTGCAGATTTAAAAGAGTTGAGTTTATATGATCTGATGGGCATTATAGAGACAAAAAAAGCTATAAGCAGCTGTATGGAGGATGGTTACAATTGTGCATGGAGACAGAAGTTTGGAGCGAAATGCAACGTACATGGCAATCTTACTAAAATACAGAGGGTTTTGGATGATCAGCTGAAATCCTACAGCATCTACAAAATATTGTTTCAAGACAACGGTGATTAGCCAATTTAAAAATAGATAAGTGTTTTTTTAACACTAAAGTGGATAAAAATTGTCAAGATTCCTCGACGGATGACATATCCGTTTTTACAAGGATAGTATACCTATAAAATATCAATAATTTAAAGGGAGGATAGAATATGTTGTTTAAAACCACAGAGGAGCACGAAGGCTTACGTGCAAGGATTAGAGAATTTGCAGAAACAGAATTGAAGCCGCAGACTTTTCTTCTAGACAAGGAAAATGAATTTCCGGCGGAGATTGTTAAACAGCTGGGAAAAATGGGAATCATGGGTATCCCGTATCCAAAAGAATATGGGGGAATGGGGCTGGATATACTCAGCTATGCTATAGCTGTAGAAGAGCTGGCCCGTGTTGACGGAGGTACAGGTGTAATACTTTCTGCCCATGTTTCTTTAGGTTCCTGGCCTATTTTTGCTTATGGAACAGAAGAACAAAAACAAAAATATCTTGTTCCGTTAGCTAAAGGAGAAAAGTTAGGGGCTTTCGGTCTTACAGAGCCAAATGCGGGAAGTGATGCGGGCGGTACGGAAACTACTGCTGTTTTAGAAGGAGATTAT
>DKLE01000224.1 GCA_002455605.1 Firmicutes bacterium UBA6648 | reverse complement strand
ATTATAAGGGGAATTTGTATGAGGGCTGAAAAGGATAGGTTTTATATTTGACCTAGTAACAATTTCAACTTAAGTAAGTAGTTGGATAAAATTCCCCTTATGTTTATGATGGACAAGTATATTACATAGATAATGAAAAGTGTTTAATAGATAGAACTCATAGAAAATGGAGACTAACTAATGAAAAGTAATCAATATATTTACAACGTAAACTATAATGTGCAGGATTATAATTTGTGTGCCTTTGAAGCTCGCGCACTTTTTGATGATGAGCTTGAAGATAAAGTATTGTTTACGGATAAAGAAGTTGAGCCATCTGTTAGCCCTTTTCTAAAGAATAGAATAAAGATTATATATAAGGAAAAGACCTTCAATGGAATTCTAGAGCTAATTATAGAGGATGGCTTTAAAGCCAATGATTTTATGGTTAAGTATGTTCCCATGTATAACAGGGATCCTAATATTGGACAAGGTAAAAAGTTATCAAAAGAAGTAGGGCTTCGCATATATGGGTACCCCTCTTTTAAATCACCCAAAATCATGCTAGGCATTACATATTATCAAGGCTATTGGTACTTTGGTTATTTAAAACAAAATAATTATGAGTGGCGTTCCCATAAGCAAAAGCCATACTCGTTTTCTAGCGCATTAGGAGTAAATATAGCTAAAGTTCTTATCAATGTGGCAAGCGGAGGAGATACTTCAAAGCGCTTAGTCGATGCCTGTTGTGGTGTCGGGACAGTTATCTTAGAAGGTGTTTTTGCAGGATATGATATATGTGGTTGGGAGATTAGCCCCAAGGTTGCAGAATTTGCTTGTTTAAATGTAGCTCACTATCAATATAATGCCAAAATAGTAACGGGAGATATGAAAGATATCGAAGAATATTATGATGCGGTGATTATTGATTTGCCGTATAATAACTTTAGTCATTACGATGAAGAAAAACAATGGAATATCATTAAGCACGCTAAACATATTGCAAATAGGATGATTATTGTTACTGCAACGAATATTGAAGAGAAGCTATATGAAGAGCAGCTAAAGATAATTGATTATTGTCGGGCAGAAAAAACAATTAAAGGAGATTTCACTCGATATATTTGGATATGCGAGAATTGAAGCGGCGCATAGGCTGATTGTTAGTTGAGTAACAAGTTTTCTAAAACTTATATGGGGTAGCCATTTGCGTTGTAAATACAGGGAAGAATACAAAGTTTATTATACGAAAGGATAAAACACAATGGGTCTGTTTGATAATTTTAAAGAAAAAAAGCAAGTAGAACGGAAAGAAATATTTGCAGGAAATGTTGAAGTCGATACAAGCAGTTGGTTTCAAGTTTTTTCTGCCTGTCTGGGGAAAATGATGGCGATACAAAATGCCTGCGGTGATATAGTTGTCAAAGGACAGGATTGGAATGTTGATTTTTCTAAAGGTGTAATTGCCTTTGGAAACAATGAATATCCATTGCAGTTTATTGGCAGTGAATCTACTTCCAGTAACACATGGTTATGGGGATGGGAAAATATCAATGGATTTCCCGATGAAAGGATAGAAATGGCTAGGCATACTAGAAATGTTGGAGAACAATGGAACCTTGAACCTTTGACTACATCAGAATTTGAACTGGACGATACATTTAACGGTCATAATTTATCCATTGTGGCTTGCGGGCTTGCTGACAGATATTGTTACTACAGGGGGCCGCATTCAGGAGGTGCAATATTAGTTGCGTTTTCCGGTGTGCCGCCAGAAGTTTTTGCACCGATAGACATTACAAAATTTACATCACTTACTATGCAATGCATTCAACAGTTTCATGTTGACCATAAGATATTAGTAGAAAGTCTGCTTCTATGGAACGGTACAAAATATGAGTGGAAAGACCATATGATTATGGCTCATTTTCAGAACGACTTATCTATTAAATTTCAACAGTCAGGCGAATTTCTGCGGATTAGTTCAATGGAAGCGCAGTAAAATCTATGATATTTATTATCTAGTGAAAAGAAGCTATTCACTTACTTAGACAGGGCGGATGCAGAAAGAAAATTAAAGATAAGCATAGAAGTATTTATGTAAATAGAAAAAGTAAAGATTCTTTAATGTGCAAAATAACATGAATAAACAATCTATTTTCGAGAAAAAACCATTTCATAAAATCATATTGAAAGGAAGTGGCTAATTGCTATTTAAGAACAAGCATAATTGGTTTTCAAAAAATCTTAACGAAAATATTAAAATATTGAATACTGGAGATTTTAGCATTATCCCATGGATATTCTGTGTTTTTGCTGAAAACTCTGCAAAGCATAAATTGATTGCTGCAAAAGCCCTGTGCAGTATATTGGATAAGTTAACCTTTTCGGATATATGTAGAATTGATGCACAAATGAGACAAACAACTTCAATGGAGTGGAGTATTAATTGGAAAACGTTTAATATACAAAACTTTTTTACACATAGAATGTCAATTAATGAAATGCGTGCAATCACCATTTTTTCGTCTTTTAACCCCAACGGATATATCCGTGAACAGGCTGTAAAGTTACTCTGTTCATATGAGTTAACCTTACCATATATAATTTTGCGACAAAATGACTGGGTTATGCAGGTTCGACAAGCTGCAATTTTATCATTTGACAGTAAAATGAATTCAGCCAGTAATGAAGAGATGTTGCTGTCACTTCCATTCTTAGAAAAGTTACGCAGAGGAAGCCGAGATTTACATTCACATAGTATAGAAAATTTTTTTGAGCAACTAAACAATCCAAACAGGAAAAATATACTGATAACGGGGTTAAGAAGTCAAGAAGTTTTAACAAGAAGACTTTGTATTAATGCACTTTTAAATACACAGATTCCTGACACTAACACTATATTGGAACACTTGAAATATGAACCAGATCCTTTCCTACGAAGAATAATTTTCCAAAAACTTTATTCCTTTGAGATTGATATGTTGAATGTAAGCTTGAAATTCCTTCAAGACAAATACTCTGCTAATCGCATACTCGCATTAAAGTATCTTTATGCGAATAAAAAAGACTTTGCTTTTGCAGAGGCATTAAATATGAGCCTGGACAAGAATGCTTATGTGCGGGAATTGGCAAGGTCTATACTTAAAGAATCCTCTCCTAATA
>DKLE01000179.1 GCA_002455605.1 Firmicutes bacterium UBA6648 | reverse complement strand
AAATCCTGTTTTTTATAAATTATAATCCTTTCTATCAGTTGACCATATAATTCTTTGCTGGTTCTCTCCTGTAATAAAATGGATTTTATTTCCTTTAAAATCAACTCTAAATTCATATTGTCTTTTATTTTTCTTTTCTCTTGTATCTTTATATCTTTTAAGTTTTTCTGAAATTCCTTTAAGCTTTTATCATATCTGATTTTCATTCTTTCATACTCTTCCTCAGTAATCTTTTTTTCTAAATACATATCGATGATTTGTTCTTTTTTGCTAATGACATTTGATATTTCTTTTTTTACTTTTCTTTCTTTTTCTTCATTATCATAATAGAGAGAAAGATTGCTTAAGTCTTCCCATATTTCTTTGTAAATCTCCTCTTTAAAAAATTTTATCTGTTTTAGGGCAAAATGTACGCAGGAGACTAAAATTTTCTCATTAATGATCTTATTATCACAGCCTTTCTCTTGCCCTTCATTCTGTTTTTTTGTTTTTCCATATGTATAAGCTCTGCTGCATTGCCAAGCTCTCCACCTGCCGTTTTTTAATCTGGAAGTCCTGGTTATGCAGCTGCTCCCGCATTCGCCGCACTTAATTTTTCCTGAGCACCAATATCGATTGGTGTATTTGGAATTTTCTTTAACCAGCTTTGATCTTTTGGAATATTCCTCCTTGGCAAGCTCCCAAGTTTCTCTGTTAATGATCGGTTCATGATGATCCCGAAAATATAGCTGCTTTTCCTGTCCTTGATTTTTTTCCTGCTTATGTTCTAAAAAGTCGACAATAACTGTCTTCTGAGTAATTAAATCTCCCACATATTTTTCATTGCACAATATTCTCGAAACTGCCTGGGGGCTCCACTTTTCTATTCTCCCTCCTACACTGACATTTTCATCCCTTAATTCCCTTGCTATCACACTGATTCCTTTTTGTTCATAAACATATCTGTTGAAAACATCTCTCACAATGGCTGCTTCATCCTCTTTTATTTCAAGAATTCCCTTATGACACCGGTATCCAAAAGGACCGCTTCCGAATACAAATCCTTTTTCCATCTGCCGCCTCTGTCCCCACTTTACACGTTCTGAAGTTTTTCTGCTTTCTTCCTGTGCTACAGAAGCCATAATAGTCAATCGAAATTCTCCGTCCTTATCTCTGGAATCGATGTTATCGTTGATGAATATTACGCCTACCCCTTTGGATTTTAATAATCTCACATAATATAAAGTATCTACGGTATTTCTGGCAAATCTGGAAACTTCTTTAGTAATGATAAGATCAACATTTCCGTATAAAGCTTCTCCTAACATTTTTTTAAATTCGTCTCTTTTCTTTATATTTGTTCCTGTAATTCCTTCATCAGCATATATTCCTCCAAATTTCCAATCCGGATTTTTATTGATATATTCGCTGAAAAATCTGGTTTGATTGTTTAAAGAGTTTAATTGGTCATTATCATCTGTGGAAACTCTTCCATAACCGACTACCGTCAGCATTCTGTTCCCCCTTTCCAATAAGAAAACCCGCTTTACAGGTATATTTATATTAAGCCGGTTTAATTAGCTCATTTTATATTTTAGCAAAATTGATTTATATTGTTTTTCAGTTATAAATCCATCCGTATATAGCTGTTTATATAGACCCAGCTTAAATAACTGTCTGAAGTTTTCATTGGCTTCCCGATTTTTTTGCTCTGGTTTTAATTTTTTAGCTGTCATATTCTCACATCCTCTTCCTGGCTTTTACCATTATACGGACGGATTCCCTTGAATATTCATATGGAGTAATCTCTGTTCTTTGTTCACTGAAGAGATTTTATAGAAAATCGAAATATTTTTGTCGAATGATGTTAAAATATGTTGTATTTTGGAAGTCAGATTGCTAAAATAGGTCTACATTCATTTTTTAGATAAATTAAAGGAGAACGAGCTATATGTTAAAGGATTTGAAAATCAGTAAAAAATTGTTTGTCCTGGTGTTAAGCTTATTATTTTGCTTAGCCGTTGTGGGAGGAACCTCCATTGTTTTGATGGACAGAATTAATGCATCGACCATGAAAATTACCGAAAATTGGCTTCCGTCTGTCATAATTGCTGAGGAAATAAACACAACGATTTCCGATCACAGAATTTATGAGATCGATCATATCATTTCATCAGACAAAGCAATGGATGAATATGAGAAAAAAATTGAGAAAAAAGAAAAAGAAATCAATGAAAAGATTAAAACCTACCGTTCAATGGTTATTAGTGAAGAGGATGAGCAATTAATAACAAATGCGGAAAATTCCTGGAAGCAATATTTGATAATAAGTGCTCGAATGCTGGAGGCCAGTGAAAATAATCAAACTGAACAGGCTCTGAATATACTCCATGGTGAATCTAGAGAAAGCTTTGACAAAGTATCAAATAATTGCTTAAATATCGTTGAGTATAATAAATCAGGAGCCCAAGACGCCAGTGCTTATGGAAAATCTTTGTTTTCAATTTCCCTTGCGACAATTATTTTCATCATTACCGTGGCCATTATCGTCTCCGTACTATTATCAATATATATCGTTCGCCTTATCGTCAAGCCTATGGATGCAATAAATTCTGCAGCCCGTAAAATAGCAGAAGGGAATCTGGATGATTCAGTCACTTACGATTCAGAAGATGAAGTAGGCCTTATGGCAAAGACATTCACAAACATGAGTGAAAATTTAAAAACCATGATACAGGACATTCAATATGTTCTCGGCGCAATGGCGCAAGGAAATTTTAAGGTAATGTCAAACTGTGAAGAGCTTTATAACGGGGAATATCATGAGATCCTGTCTGCTATGCAGAATATTCAACAAACATTGAGCCAAACTCTTTTACAAATTGATCAGTCTTCCAACCAGGTTGCCATTGGTTCCGATCAAGTCTCCAGCGGAGCACAGGCCCTGTCCCAGGGGGCCATGGAACAGGCATCTTCTATTGAAGAATTATCTGCAACTGTAAATGAAGCATTAGTCTATATCAAAGACAATGCAAAAAATGCACAGGATGCCAATACCCTGGTAGCAGAATCCGGCTCAAGCATAAAAGAAAGCAATCTATCCATGCATGAAATGATTGCTGCTATGGATACTCTTACCAACACCTCCGGTGAAATTGAAAAAATTATTAAGACCATTGACAATATCGCTTTCCAGACCAATATACTGGCATTAAATGCTGCCGTTGAAGCGGCTCGCGCCGGTACCGCCGGCAAAGGCTTTGCTGTTGTTGCAAACGAAGTACGAAATCTTGCACAAAGAGCAGCAGAAGCGGCAAATGTCACAACAGTTCATATTGAAAGTGTTATGTCGGCTATTGAAAACAGCACAAGAATAGCAAATGAAACCGCTAAATTGTTAGATACTGTTGTTGAAGGAACCGATATTATCAATAATAAGATTAATGAAATTGCTAGTGCCTCTGAACAACAGGCAAATGCCATAGCACAAATAACCATAGGAATTGATCAGATTTCCAGCGTTGTACAAACCAACTCCGCTACTGCGGAAGAAAGTGCCGCAACCTCCGAAGAATTGAACGGACAAGCCCATATGCTCCAAAATTTAATCAGCAAATTTGAACTGATAGATTGAATATAAAAAATTACAACTAGCCCAATGCAGAATGTATTCGCTTCGTATTATAGTCCATTTGGAAGAGCGGAGTTTCCACAATGTACACGAGCTACTTAATCAGAACGAGGATTATCAGGAGGCTTCAGGAAAAACAGGCACTTTGTGAACAGTATGAAAACTTAGGATTATCGAAAGAACAATGCAAAGTCATTGACCAATGGGCGGATGTCATCCATGCGAAAAATGCAGCTTACTCTATTGCTGTTTTCTGCATGGAAATGCAGTGCTGTTTTTCCTTGCTCATTCAACTGGCAAGCTTGGAATAATGGTGAAAAAATCGGAGATATTTCACAGCTTGAAACTGCGGAATATCTCCGATATCGTAGTTTATATTTGTGGACACAGCGGAATATCTCCCCCTTATACCCCCTGGTTGCGAATTATAACATTGCCGTTTGAGGCTCGTCAAGAGAAAATATTACTACTTATTCTATTCTTTATTCTCTCAGGGCATATGGTTACCTTGTTTCTTTAAATCAATTTTTTTTCTTGAACAATTATTATTTTATCTTTTTCAATCCATCCTTCATATCCATATTTATCAACACGCTCTAAATTAAGTATTTCCCCAACTGTGCAATCACTTGTGCCAAAATATTGCCCCTGTGTGACCTTTAAAATCGATGGTGGAACATATATGCCAGCTTTTATACTCCTCAAGTCGCACATCCGCAACCATTTATAAAATTTCGAACTGGGAACTTTTCACTCTATTTTGCTACAAAAGTAGGGATCAACCCCCTTCTTCTACTAGGTGGCTGTCAATAAGGTAAAAGTCACCCCCATAGGTGGTTGTAACATCCCTGAAATCAGCCAAATTCAAGAATTTTTATGGTGTTTGTGTAGGTACACCGCATATAATTTTACTATTTTATTCTCATCAACATGAATGCTCGTCTTATTATATATTTTAGCTATACCACAACTCATCAGAAATAACATCCGAAGCGGAGACTGTACTTTCACTTATTTTTATATTCCATTCACCAATAAATAATTCGATATATTTAATTAAATCTGACACATACTTCGAATCAACCACAAAAACGCGCTGCTCGTTCCATATTTTTTTTATTTTGACATCTAATGCTAAATCTTCTTTTATATGATCAAGAAAGTCAAATATCATCAATTTAAAGCAAATATTATATCCGTCAAGAATAACTGAAACTAGTGTTTGTTTGCCTTCGCTTGTTTGTTTAATTCTTAAACCATCTTTTCTAAACCATTTAGTTTCTTCTTTTTCTCTTTCTAACTCCATAATGTCCCCCTTTAATTTTCTATTCCTAAAATCACATTCATACCTTTATTCACCTTGACACTTGAATAAATCACATCTTCATACGAACCATATTTTTCGTATAATTGCTGCACAGTTGGACCTTCTTTTTGCCCATATTCAAGAAGATTTCTCTCATATAATTTCTTAAGATTATCATAATCCCCTCTTTCAATATAGGATTTTATTCTATCCATGTTTCTTTGGTTCACTTTCATTTCGGTAATTTCTCGCATATTTTTTCCTTCTGTCAAATAATTATCAACTTCTACACTCAATTTTGCCTTCTTTGCTTCCATTGCTTCTAAATATTCAAGCCTAGCTGCCTTTGCCTTGGCTACTTCATCTGCATTACTCCAGTCTATATCAAACTGGTCTAAAGAAGAACCTTGCTTTGGTCTATATCCATAAACCGCATCTGGGTCTGCAACAACATCCTTTGCAATTTTAGGGTCGTCTAAAAGACTCATCTTACTTCCACCATTACCCGTCCCCTTAGAGCCACCCTCAATAATATTATCAGCCTTAGAGCCACCCTTAGCTGCTTTCTCCGCATCAAGTATGCCACTTACTACATTATCCCCTTGTTTCAGAACTGTGTCAAGTTCTCCAGCTGCACCTTTTATTTCTATTCCAGCAGCTTTTGTACCTTTTAATAGGTCATCTGTCTTACCAACAATGCTTGCACCTTTTCCTGTTTTACCAAAAATACCTGCTATTATCCCTTCGCCAGTAATATAAGTTAATGGGTCTGTTCCTATGTCCATTATCATT
>DKLE01000171.1 GCA_002455605.1 Firmicutes bacterium UBA6648 | reverse complement strand
ATTACGCTGTTTTCATCATTATATATTCCCGGACGCTGGCCTCTTCATCAAGCGTCTTCCCTTCACTATTCCCAACTTTTCCATACATCTGCTTCATAACCAACTGTTGCTTTATTTCCATTACGAACAACTGGTGTCTTAATTAACTTGGGATTTTCAAGAATTTTTTCTCCTTTATCTTCCTCTCTAAGATACTTAACTAGCCCCAATAATTGCTTATCTTTGCAGTTGGGATCAATTAGATTTTCATATCCGCCCACTGCTTGCTTAACACTGCTTAATTCCCCTTTGCTCATTCCTTTCTGAATAATATCAATGAGCTGATATTTGATTCCACGCTCTTTAAAGTATCTCTCAGCTTTCTTTGTATCGAAGCATTTGGTTTTTCCAAATATTTGTATATTCAAAAATAATTCCTCCATATTTTAATTTATAAGTCCTATTCTCCGCATAGTTTGACACAAATCGCCACGTGCCTTGAGTGTGCAATAATGACCTTTTCTCTATTCTTTCTATACTAACATGCTATACAAAACCATTTTCTTTGTACCAAGCAACAATAGCTGGCAAATCTATTTTTCGATTGATATGTGCTTCAATTTCAACTCGAAGTTCTTCTATTGTTGTTGCAGAAAGTGAATTTTCCAACGCATTAATCCCGTCTTGAAGATGTATAAGCAGTAATTCGCGAATCGATCCACCTATAGGACATACTTCTGACAATGTATCGGGAAATTTGAAAACCTCGCTTACCACGTCCGTTTCTACGGCTTTATAAATATCCCATAAAGTGATTTCATTTGCAGGCTTTTTTAGTTTTGTATCTCCCGTACCACGCTGAACATATAAAAGATCTGCTTTCTTTAATTTCCCATATATATTTCTAATAATGACAGGGTTATTCCCCACGCTTTCTGCAACCATTTCACTAGTAACACGAATGTCTGGGAAATATGCAACCATAAGAAGCGCATGAACCGCAATGGGAAACTGCGTGCTTACTCGCATAATTCTCACCTCCTCGTATCATTGTAACAACACATATTCTAAAATGCAATAAAAGCGTGGGGATAATTATATTACGCCAGCCAGTTTTTTGTAAGCTGGTCAATAAGCTGACAAGCTACAATTTCAACACGTACAGGCGGCGCACTATCAAAGTGTCCAGCTTGAATCACTTTTGCCATATCGTCATCACGATCCGCTCCATAAGCAACTGTTATGTCGACATTCTCAACACGAACAGTACCGTCTTGCAAATAGTTCAGTTCATTCCTCTTCATATTTATAAAATCAGCAAGCCCTGGTGCTTTCATATCACAAACGCCGATATTTCCTATCGCTTGTGCACCATGCTTTTCAGCAAAATCACGAATAGATTTCATTGCGTCCATGCTGCCATAGGTAAGGTTAACGATGTAATCAATTTTTTCAGGCAAAGCATTGTCAAATGCCGTAGCATCATTAACATCTACCTGTATGTGATGAACACGTGCGTCCTTAATTTCCTGTCGGTCACTTCTGCGTTACATAGATTTGTGCCTCCAGATCTCTTTTCAGCCACTGCCTTGTAACCTCTCGACCGATATAACCATTACCTCCAACTAAAACAATCCTTTCCATTTAAAATTCCTCCTTATAATATGTTTATAATATAAATTATTACAAACATATTATAACTCCTTGACTTTGTAATGTCAACATTTACAAATTTAAGCTTAAATATTTTTTCATATTATTTTCAAGTTGGGTTAAATAGTTTGCCCCCAATAAAAAAGGACGTGAAAGCTTTTCGCCCTCAAGTCCTCAATCTTCATGAGTTTCTTTTACTATTCTTCTATGATTTAACTATTTTTCTTTTGCAGCAGGTTTATAGATTCAACATGTCTTGTTGCTGTAATTCTGATGACCGTTGTTCCTAGTCCCCCCTTGGCGGAAGGGTAATCAGAGATATTATTAAAAAGCGTAAGTTTAATGGAGAAAGCTCATTATATGGATTTGTATCAAGGGAAAACATCTTATGAGCTTGCTGATGTGCTGAGTTATATCCGCTTTGATAATGATGATTTATCTATTGGGTTGACAACAGTGGATTTAGATGGGAAAAAAATATACCGGTTCCCATTCATTGCACTTTATTTGTAAACCATTAATACACTTCCAAAATTCTGTAAATATTTCCGTATTTTCAAATGTATAGAATAAAGGGAGTACCAGTGGTTTATCTTTTGCACAGGTAAACAAAGGCACCTACAAGAACGACAACAACAGCTATCATTATTTTCCATATATTTATGTGGATTAAAAAACGCCCCAGACTAAACTGAAGCGTCTCAATAATTCATTATTTACATTAATTGAATCATTATTTCTTTTAGAAGTTTTCGGTGCCCATACTGTTTTACTTTTGAATGTACATTTACACTCGTACCCATCGTGTTGACTTTACTCTACCATCCGAAAAGATTAAGTGTTAATGTACTGATTATAATTAGTATCAGAGCAAATACTCCCCATTTAGTCAGCTTCTGCTTATAGATAAAGTATCCAACTATCGGTGTTACTATAGTGCCAACTGCTCCCCAGGTTGCATATCCTACGCCCAGGTCAATATCACTTAGACACATCCCGAAGAGGTAATAACTGAATGCATAACCGACAATGCAGATAATAGTAGGTTTTAGAACAGTCCAGCCTTTTGATTGTACTACAACAGAAGCAGCAACCATTTCACAGGCAATTGACAATGCCAGAAATAAATATGCAATTAACATTTTTCTGCCTCCTCTCCAGTCGAAGTCTCTTCAGGTGGAGTTCCGAACAAGTTAAGAATGAAAACGCCCAGTCCCATTGCAAGTATTGAAACCCATCCAATAATAGTCAGTGGCTGGTCAAAAATCGTTACACCCATTACCGCAGTTGCTATTGCACCCACACCAGTCCAGGTAGCATATGCTACCGCAAGATTTATTAAATGAAGAATTTTTGAAAACAGTCCAAAGGCTATGATATAACATAAAATCAAGATTATAGTAAGTTTCTTGTCTGCAAACTGGTCGCAGGCTTCAAGACACGCCGAACCAAGCAATTCAAATATGATTGAAACTCCTAGAATAAGGTACGCAACAGGTTTTGATACATTTAACATTTGTTTATCCTTTCCTCATTATTTCTTTTACCATTAGATTTTAAATCTTGTCATTATGTCAAGGTCAATGCCCTAAAATGAGAAATTATGAGTAAATAAAGCTGGTCTTATATCAATTTATTCCACGTTACAGTATCTGCAATATAAAAAATAGTCCAAAAAACGCAATGAAAAACCAAAGCTTGACACTGCGTTAAAGTTTATTTAGTTATATTCAGTTACTTCCAACTTTCAGCTAGTTCAACAAATGTGGTATCTTCTTCAAGTGGCAGAATAATTTCAGTTACATAATTAGCCGTCTGACAAGTAGAATATACATCCAGAACATGGCGTTCAATTGCATCTCCTCTAAGGTTAAACTTATTTTCTGATATCCATTTAAGAAGCTTATCATATGTCGCATATATATCATGAAGTCCACCTATATGATATACACACGCTGCATTAAATCCACCAAAATCAAAAGTATCTTCAAGTCTGGTAGAATTTTCAAAGAGAACCTGAATAAGTCGCTGTTTCGTATATTTGTCGTGTATTCTTTCATCAATTGAATCATAATGATATGTGAATGCACCACCCACATCTATCATATTGTGACCATCCTGTTTAGACTTAGTGAAATATTCTGTCTCAATAGATGCAAAAGCAGGAATGTCATCAGTCAGGCACTCTCTTTCATAGAAAAAGTATCTATCTTCTGGAATATATTTGATAGCAGGTGCAAAGGCCGGATGCCTGAGAGTCTCCCTTACCTCAATCAACAGAGAGCACCAGTTTTTGAGGCTGGTAAGTCTCTGTTTGCAATACTCAAGTTCCTTTTCTGTCTCTTCAATTTTTTTAATGAATAAATCTCGATAACTATCAATTTCATAATGTAGGCTTTCTTTGATTTCATCAAGTGAGAAGCCATCATCTATGAGATATCTTATGGTCTGCACCAGATTCATGGTTTCAATAGAATAATACCGGTATCCTGTGTCTGCAATCTTATCGGGCTGAATCAACCCCATCTTCTCATAGTGTCTGAGCATTCTTGGAGTCACCGCACATAATTTACTTACTTGTCCGATTGAAAAAAGCTCTTGTTCCTTCATTATATTCACGTATAATCCAATTATCCTCTTTTGAGGGTGGTTGGATTATTTCCTTTCTCCCAATCTTTTTGTTGGGGTAATTCTACTTACTCAGCTATAACAATTAAACACTGTGGATTTTCCAGCCCCATTTTCACCACCAAAAAATGTTACATTTCTATCCAGAATAAGCTCTTATATATTCTTTATTGCATCAATTTCTCTTAAATAAGAATCCCTTTCAACTGTTCTCCAATCAATCTTTGTCTTACGAATAAATTTATTATCTATTATATATCCCCCAAAATATGTTTGCTTCTTACTATTTTATTTCCCAATATATTGCATTTTTACAACCAAATATCTTCTATATTTTTGCCTATTTTTAAGGCCCAAAAACGACACTTTTTGTCCGTTTTGGGGCCTCATTTTTACATCTTAGCCACAACATCTTGTCGCTAATTTCTATTTTCCTTCTTTCGGTCCACATTTCGTCATCAGAATCACGCACTCAACGTGGCTTGAGAGGACAGAATGAATGTCATTTGAGTATGTTCGTTCTCGGAAACATATCCACTGCGTTTTTAGCACTATCGGTAGACGGGAACATATCCATTCATGATAAAAAATAACGTGTCTAATTGCATAATCATGATTGAGTAGAGTTGTCAAAAGAATAAACATAACGTATTTCAGTAAGTTTTTTTTCCTGTAATTTCAATAATGCATTCATCGTCTTCATTGCATCGCCACTTATTCTTCCGGCTGAATCAATACTACCCCCTGCTCTGAGATGACAATAATGATATCACCTGAAGCTGGTATCCCCTTGTTGGAAGTATATCTTTCAAAAAATTTGACAAAACTTATCATCTAGTACAATTTCCATGCCTAAAACCACAATATTAATATCCCTCGACTACTATAACTTCACCTTCTTCATCAGTTGGGGGTTGAAAATGATCATAATAAGTGGAAGCTGTTTGCTCCGTCAATATGATATCATTTTGATGATTTCCGTTTCTTTTTCGAATACGTTCCATAACAACTTCCTTAGGTGTCTTTATATAATAGATTTTGGGTTCTATGTCGTATTTCTTTAATAATGAAATATATTCATTTCTCATTTCTCTAGACCAAAATGAATAATCGAGAACAATATCAATGTTTTGCATGATAAGTGAAATTAGTTTTTCATCAAGATAGGTTTTAATATCTTCTAAAACCTCCTGAGGTAAAGGATGTTCATTCAAACCTCGTTTGAATGATTCTTCATCATAAGATAGTATTGTCATCCCGGTACTTTCAAATTTTTTTGCTAGTGTTGATTTACCTGCTCCCGCAGGGCCGCACATTAAAATAACTTTACTTTTCGACAAATTATCTACTGTATTTTTCATTGATATAACCTCCTATAACAAACCAAGAAAACATGACACTCTCCTTAAGCATTATTACTATTCGCTCTTTTCATGATTTCCTGTACTATTGATGTTTTAGCATTCGCATAGTGCTGGACATGCCTCCATTTATTCTTTGCCAAGCTTCGTTTGACTTGTGCATATTTGTCCCGATCAGTATCATTAGTCCGCAACCAATCACGGAAGCGTAACATTCTATCAATCTCTGATGTGCCCAAACTGAACACATGCAGATTAATATCGGTATCCGGTCCTTTAAACAAACGATGCTCAAACCAGTCAGGTTCTCGAATCTGTAGCACATATCCGGCCGCTTCCAACACTGGAACGTAGGATGACTCATCAGCAGAATCCTTAACAACCAACCGTATTCTTTTGCAACTCATCATCCGTTGTAGGCATGGAGGTATTATTAGATATCATCTTATCGCACTCCTTTGCTGCTTATTATCTAGGGTTAAACTTAACTACTATTTTTTCTTTGCGATATAAAATACATAACTGTAATAATCTACTACTAATCTAAAATAAAGCGATTATAAGCTATCCTTTTTCCTGTGTTTGTTTTAAAGTTTTCATCTATACACTTTTTTATCTTTTCCTGTTCTTTTTCTTTATCCATAACCGTTAAATTTTCAAGCAAATCAGCTTCCCATTGTATTTGAAAATCAAGTCCATCAATTTTAGATGGAGTATGATGGTTGCCTATTATAAAGCATATTCTATCAATATTTTTGTTATAGCCTACCTTTTTTAATATTTCTTTCGCTACTTCTGGTCCTTCCTTTTCTTGATAGACACCATCAATAGAACCGTATTTTTTTTGTGCTTCAACCGCACCAATATCATGTAGTATAGCAATAATACTGATGAATTCTTTTTCTTCCTCTCCGATATTTTCTCCTTTCATTATATCTTCTGCATTTTTCAAAACTTTGAGAGTATGCTCTATGCCAAAAGGAATTTCTTTGAATACTTCTTTCATCTCTATAATAATTTTTTCTTTAAACATAAATTACCTCCATTTATACCTTATAGGTGTTTTAGTTCTATCTATCCACTTTTTTGTTCGCCGATACAATCAGCATCATGGGACGGCGCATTTCATCCTGCATCCCCGGAATATCCATCATGTTTTCCGGCGGCTGCGGCTCCACAATATGATTTATTATAAAACCATTTGAAAGCAGTGTATTTAGATATGTGGTCAGTGTTCTATGATATTTTGTAACCTTTTCTCCCAAAAACACAGCTGTCCGTTTGCCCTCATAATAATAATTATCCACCGGAAAATGCAGTATTTCTCCTTTTTCGTTATAATGCCAGTCTTGTGTTCCATAGGCAGTAAAAACAGGATGTTCAACCGTAAAAACTAGCTTACCACCAGACTTCAGTATTCTATATATCTTTTTTACTAAAATCTCATAATCTGCTACATAGTGAAACGCAAGTGAACTTAATATTACATCAAAACTCTCCTCTGGGAATTCCACATCTTCTATAGCACAGCATTTATATTCAACCTGTGGAAAATGTGTTTTTTCTTTGGCTACCTCGAGCATTTTATGAGAAATATCAACACCTACAACAGAAGACGCTCCGTGTTCCATCGCATAAATACAGTGCCATCCATAGCCGCATCCTAAATCAAGCACACGCTTATCTTTAAAATCCGGCAGCAGCTTTCTCAATGTTTCCCATTCTCCTGCACCGGCTAGTCCCTGCTGTGAGCGACTCATTTGACTGTATTTTTGAAAAAATATATTATCATCATATTTGTTTTCTTTCATCTGAATTCCCCCTCGTTTAAAAAGTTATTTATCTCCGTTGCAATTTTTTTCACTTCTTTATAAAGCTTCTCGGTCATATCGTAGCATTCAAAAAGTGAAAGACCGAGTACTTCAAAAATATGATTTACCCTTTCGGCATATTTTTTAGGTTTATATTCAAAAGTTTCAAGCAGTTTTATAGCTTTCTTTTCGTTAATGCAATAAGCATTATTGCATGCAAATAGTACTTGATTTAAGCATGAAATAATACGAAAAACATGGCCTGCAATATAATATTTATCCTCTGCTCCCGCATTTGCTTTTACAAACATTAAAGAGAACTCTGCTTCAAATAAAAAAAAGTTTATCAAGCTCTTCTTTAGAGCACCAGGGTAAATTTCCGCCTGATTTTTTAATTCGCATAAGCTTTCATTTTTAGCATATTGTATCTTGCTGATAGCCAATTCTCCACGATACATAGCACTTATATAACCATGGGGATGCCCGGTCTGATAATTTGCAGTAACAATTCCTTGCTCCGTATCCTTGATTATTTGTTCCACCCGTTTTATATCACGTAAAATCAGATCAACATGATACCCGTTCATAACTAACCATCCGCCGCCATTGATCCAATCACCCCACGCTCCGGGAGGTACAACAAGGTTGTTTCTATTCTCATCATCCAACTCTGTAGCAATTTGGTTAATCGCTGTCAGGTCAAATGATTCTTGATTGTAATAAATTCCGATATCTATATCAGAATCCTCTGTATGGGTACCTCTTGCACGGGATCCCCCTAATACGATGCCTTCTATATAAGGCAAAGAGGATAATTTTTCTGTCACTGATTGAATAATATTATATATCATACGAACACACTCCTTTATTTTATTTTGCATCTAATTTTCTAATCTCAGTTATCATTGGGCAAACTATTGCAATGCAAATAATTAAAATACCTGATAGTAAAAACCAATGATTTACACCGATTCTATCAGCAAAGAATCCAGAAAGAATTAACCCAATTGGCATAGCAAGAGACATGATACTTCCAGTTAAAGAAAATACACGTCCTAAATATTCAGGCTTAATTTTCTCCTGAAAAAGAGCTGTTTGCACACCGCTGTAAAACGGAACCGAAAGCCCCATTATTGCACAGCAGACTACAAATATGAAAAATCCACTTTGGGGAAGTAATCCTGAAATGGTTAAGCTTATCCCCATCATAAAAATGGATGCCGTTATTAATAAGATTCGCTTTTGGTAATTCCCAAATAACCCTAATAATAGACCCCCTATCAACATACCAGAGGCATAAGCAATCTCCGTAATAGAAATATGCATCGGTGTACCATTAAAATATTCCATAGTGATTAAAGGATATAAAGCATTTATGGGCATATAAACAAACATATATAATGTTCCAACGAGTAATAAAGCAAATAATCCTTTATTTTGCCGTAGTACAGCCATTCCTTCTTTCATTTCTCGTATGAAATTTGGTTTCAAACTTTGCACTTGATCACCCAGCTTAGGAATACGTACAATTGCTACCGTAATAGATGCAATCACAGCACCCAATACATCGATGGCAATAATAGCATTTAGTTCCCAAACGGAGTATAAGAGTGCTGCAACCGCCGGACTAACAATATAGCTTATAGACTGCAAAGACTGACTATAGCCTGCACATTTCGTAAGCTGTTCTTCTGGTACTAAAAGTGGCGTAACCGCATTGAGAGCCGGGGTGTGAAAAGCCGTTCCAATGCTACGGATAAACAATACTACCATAACCATCCAGATAGGTAGCTCCATATACAATGCAACAATAGCAAGCACTGCCCCAGCTGCTGCGATAATTAAATCAGCACCAATCATTATCTTCTTCCTATCATGACGATCCACTAATACACCAATAGCTGGTCCAAAGACCGCATAGGGTAAAAAACCTACTAGTGAAGCCATAGACAAGACCATCGCAGATCCTGTTTTCTCTGTAAGGTAAAAAATGATCGCCATTTGCAGGATGGCACTAGTGATTAATGATACTGCCTGCCCTGCCCATATTGTATAAAACTTAAGTTTCCAATTGTTGTATTTTTCCATTTATATTATCTCCTGCATATTATTTTGCTTGAATTTCTATTTTGAATAGCATTCTAGGCAATAAAAAATGCAGGCCTAAATCCACAATGTGGCTTTTGGTCTGCATACATACAATTTGGAAACATTCATATTAAAGACATAGTTAAATAAAGGTATAGTTAAATAACTTATATCTCACCGTAACTAATGAATGCTCAATATCGTATAAATAAGCACAACAAAAAAGCCTATCATCGGGGATAGATTCTGCTTTTTTTATTGCCAGCTTATCTTAAACGCATTGAGGCTGTCATAGTTTCGGTTCCTCCTAAACTCTTATTTGTATCAGCATATATTTTAACACAATAAGTTGTTTTAAACAACGTTTAAAATTGAAAAAAGCCACGGACAGTACAACAAACATATACATCTCAGGAAGATAATATTGATTTAATTATAGATTACCTGAATATACCGATAAGCCATGCTTAATACAATAAACAAATAGTTTGCCACCGGTAGTTATAGGAAACCTACAAGTTGGACTTTGCTCTGGGTACAAGCGATTTAGAAATACTCTGTCACTTTTAACACAGGCCACAAAAGAAAGATAATGATCTTTGGTCATTGGATGGTCAAAAGTGACAAAGTAATCAGTATCTATTTCCTCTACCGTGATTTTTGGTGCAATAGTTGCAACAGTAGGCAAGATACGTTCTAACTTTCTTCCGCAGCAGAAGATAGAGGCACTTCCTGTGCTCACCAAAATATTTCCACAGGAAGGACAGACGTAAAAACGTACTTTATCAATATTGCCGCTATCCGGCTTATTTGATGTGATTTCACCCTCCATCATCTGTTTCATATCAACACCCAAAATAGTAGATAGTTCTGGCCACAGCGATAGGTCAGGACATCCTAAACCACATTCCCATTTTGAAACAGTTTTATTTTGAATACCCAGTGCATCTGCAATATTTCTCTGGGTAAGTTTTTTTTCCTTTCGTAGCTTGGCAATTAAATTGCCTATTTTCACACAGTCCATGCCACCACCTCCATTTCTCTTTAGTATATCATACTACATGAACCTTGCGATTATTTGTACCAACCTTGCTGGAAGCTGCTTCAAATCGGTTATATCCAGTGTGTTTTCAGCACCGTAAAGTTCTCGGATGGCCTCCTTATCCTGTCCAATGGCTGCAGCTAGGAACTGGATGCCTTTTCGCCTAAATTCCTGCAAAGTATCTTTCATATCATACGCTGCCTTTTCACCTGAATAATCAGGCATAGCCTTAGGCTGCCCGTCACTGATGCTGATTATTAATTTGGATTTTTGGGGCGCATTAAGCAATCTATCGGAAATAATGCGCAATGCCATGCCATCCCGATTGTTGCTGCGAGCCTGAATGTTCATAAGAGCATATTTTTCATCTGCATCTTTGCTTTCAAAGTCTACATAGGCATGGATGGACATTTGCTCAAGCTTGGAGCGGTCTGCTGTATCCCCGTAGACCATGATTGGAATACCGCATCTTGTGCAAAATTCATACAAGGCAACAGCAGCTTGCTTTGCAGCTTCTAATCGGCCAAAGGCTGACATCGAAGCCGATTCATCAATCCTGAGAGCAACCGCAATAGAGGGTTCTTCCTCAGGCGGACGCTTGCGGGCAAATGTGCGAAAATCCATAGAGGCAACCTGATCCGCACAAAATTTTGTGCCATACAACCTCGATTTCGCGAATTCAGCAGATAATTCATGCTCCAACAGCGGATTTGTTTTTCTGATTAATTCCCGAATAACTGGCATCAAAGTTGTCATCATACGGTTATACTCTTCCCTGTTCTGGTAGGTAACTTCCGGACGATGGACAATCAACTTAATATCTTCATGGACACTTCCTTGAACACTTTGCCGTGCTTCCCTGTTCAACTGTTTACGAAATTCTTTTTTTTGTAATTCGGTTGTATCTGATTTATCGAGCTCATGATAGAATGGAGTGCCATTTTCTCCATTATCATTGCTTGAAATATCAGTATTTTTATCACTGCTCGTATCAGAATGCCCCTCACTGTCTTCTGATTTTCTCAGACGCACTGCATTTTTATCAGCTTGATCTGTATTGGCCGAGAATTCTCCGTTTTCGGTAATATTAAGTTCCATTACTTCAGGATTTTCTCCGTCTTTTTGCGATTGACAGATGTGATCCATTTCCTCAAGCTTTTCTGTCAAGCCATGACTAGCCAGTGCCTGCTCTAAAATAACAAGCTCCTGCGGATCGGTCGTGATTTTGTATAACACCTTATAATATAAACTTTTTTGGATTGAGGCACCACTTTGAACGGCATCCACCCAAAAGATATAAGAACGCATACCGGCCACACCTTTAATGGCATTGGCGCGGGCTGTCTCATCCAGCACCATAATCGTTTCAGCTAAAAGAGATAGTACAGGTTCAGATTCATAACCGGTCTTAGCTTTAACCCGCTCCATCATCACTTCTTTAGGCGGTAAATCTAGTTTTTCTGCATGCTGCACTCGATCTCGCAAAGCTTCATTTAAGGGCCGGAAGCCATTGTAACCGCGGTTTGTTGTGATAACCGCAATAAAATCAGGGTGACGATGCGCGATACGAGTTGGCAAGTTTAGACTGCCATCTGGTTCTAATGCGGAATTTAGCGCCATTAAAACAGCAGCATCCCGAATCACTGTCGGTTCCTGAATCTCCAAGAGCCATCCATTTTCATATGCACGAACAATCTCAGAAGGATAATAGCGATATTCAACCTTATCAGAATGACCATCTTCTTCTGACAGCACCGGAAGAATCGCACCCAGGACATCGGATTTATCCATATCTGCAAAACAGGTTACTTTCGTATAAGGCAGGTTAAAATCAGCAGATAAAGCTTTGGCAATCTCGGTTTTTCCCGAACCAGCATCCCCTTCCAGCAAAATGGTGCTAATTTTCATTTCACCGCAATTCCAATTTCGTACGATCTCTTCATATATTCGTTTTTCTGCTTCACTTTCAATATGTGAAGGCGGCTTTTTCCAGACAAGCGACTGTTCCTCTTCAGTCAGCTGCCTGTCCGGTGACAAAATACAAGTCTTTTTCATTGTTAGTAACACTCCAACTCTTCTAGTATGCGGCTAAGCACTCGCCTGCGTTCTCCAATTATTTCTCCTAAATCATTTAAACTTTGGGCAAATGCTTTGATGTCCTCATTGATATTTTGATTGTCTACACACACTTCTACTGGTAATACCCCACCTTGTACTCCAACTCGTTCCACTGTGGGTTTTTCCGGGTCATATAAAAGGGGGAGTCGGTAAGCCTCCTTGAAGTAAAGCAATGTCCTGGACAAAAAAATCATCAAATCAAATATTTGATGGATGGGCAGCTCCTGGGCCAAAATCAATTCACCATCTTTATCATTTTTCCAAATCTGTGCGGCAATCTGCATTTTTTTATTTTCTTCCCGCATAGGCGCACCTAACGTTAAACATTTGATGTCAGATTGATAAGCATTTCTGCCATCTATACGGTCATAATCATTTGACACCATAACAACTTTTTCATTCATCGCCATATCCTCCTTGCATTTGGATCAGCAGCGAGACACTGTTCTCTCAAACTTTCTAATTTTGCTGTATGATCTTCATGTGGGTCATCATACTTTAACACTTTAATAACTGATAGTTCAAAGCCTTCAGAGCCATATTTGTTCCAGAGTTCCTGTAATCGTTTATTAGGATGCCAGTTGGCTGCCAATTTCATATTAGTGCTGTTAAAGTCTGATTTTGTATCTTTGGAGATACCCAAAAATACCTCGCCAGTTTCTTTACAACGGTAAGATATTACTCCCATTTCAGGATGTCTGTTTTTATAGGCTTCTAAAAGCTCTTTTTTTCTTTTTGTATCCATCATTTTCACCTCGACTCTAGTATAAAACAATGTATCTCAAAATATAATCCACGCTCCGTAGACTACATGAATCCAGAATTATCCAATAGACAGTATTTTATAAAAAATAGTAGCTTGTGCAACTTGCCGTTAAGTTTTTTCAATTTCCTGTATGACATAAGTATTATAAAAACGAAAAGCCGCCAATCAAGAGCTATTTCCCTAAATCAGCGGCAAGTCTTATATTTAATTTTCTATATCTATTGCAATACTTGACTTAAATTCCACCTCAATTCTGTCATCATGCACCGTAACCCTTTCAATAAGCCACCTTACTAATTGCTCGTCATACTCCTCTAACTCGCAGGATTGCTCATTCAAGAAATCAGTCATTTCAGCGAGTCGTTGCCTTTTTCCTTCTCGCTCTGCTTTCTCTACTAGTGCATTTTGCTTTAATTCCCGAAGTCGATAAATTTCATCAGCCACATCTTCATAATCATTCTTTGATTTTGCTTGTATAAGGAGCTGTTGTTGTAACTCTTCCAAATTTCTATCTATATCATCGGTGGTATTATCATTTTCTTCATTAAGGACGGTAGCTATGTTTTTCTGTAACACTGATAGGAAGGGTTCTTTGTTAGCCAAAAGTTCATTAATAGCCTTAACCACTGCTGCCTGTAATGTTTCCTCGTTTATGGTAGGTGCAGTACATTCAGATCCTTTTTCCTCCAATCGACTAACGCATCTCCAAACGATTGACTTGTAACCTCGGTTATTCCAATGCACCCGTCGGTAAATATCGCCGCACTTTTGATTTCGCAATTTTTTCACACGAAACCCCACGCCCGTTTCCGGGGCAAAAAGTGGTGGAGATTTAGACCCCCCTACCCCAGAAACTGCAGAAAATCTCAAAAGTTAAGCTAATCTTAGGATTTCGTGAGATTTTTTGCATCTATATAAAACCGTTAATCGGCATAGTTTTCAAATTTGAGTATTAACCCTTTTCTAGAAAAGAGGTGAGTATTTTAATTTATCTGTCGGTCAAGCGAATGATCTGACAATTGGCTGTTATTCTATCTAACAGAGTCTGACAAAGATGTTTGTCTTCCACTACATCTAACCATGTAGATATTTCTCGATTGGTAATAAAAATGATACTTCTTGTTTCATTAAGAAAAGTAACTGCTCGATAAAAAGCCTGCAACTCTGACCTGGTTGGTTCTAGATAAAAAACATCATCAATAATAATCAAGTCGCACTCCCGCATATATGAGAAGGTTGCTCCTGCTTTTGGGTTTATATCTTTGTTCTCTACAATAGATACAAAAGTATCAATGGATGCATAGTAAGTTTTATGTCCATTACCGATCGCTGTTTCTCCAAGATGAACTGCAAGACTAGTTTTGCCTGTCCCGCATTTACCAAGCAGAATAACGTTTTGTTCTTCATTAAGCCATGTCAGATGGGATAATTGTTTAATTTGCCATTCCAAACCTTTGTTTAAATTCGATAATTCAAATACCTTGTTGGGAAGTTTGCTTGCCCTTCTTAGCTTGATCTGTTTTTGTCTGGCTCGTATCTCTAGTTCTTTTTGTAATATCATCTGAAGATAATCTAGATTGGACAGTTTCTCATCATTCAAATCAATATATCCCCTGGAAATATTCCATAGATTTAGCTTCTTAGCCAACTCGCGGATTTCAGTTATATCAGCCATCGATTTCCCTCCTTATCTCCTTGCTACGTGTCAGATGGTTGAAATACTGCTGATTTGGTAAGAACTTCTTCGCTATCTGCTCACCATGCTTATACATCAT
>DKLE01000044.1:649-7535 GCA_002455605.1 Firmicutes bacterium UBA6648 | reverse complement strand
TGGATAAAGCACAGGAAATCGGCACCTTTGAAACCTCCATTCAGCCATATGAAGATTGCTGTACCGTCTTTCTACCAAAGCATCCCACAACGAAGCCTAAGCTGGAGAAAATATTAGAATCGGAAAGCCGCTTAGATGCGGAAGCATTAATTGAAGCAGCTATAGCATCAAAAGAGATCGTTAACATCTTTCCAAGAGATTAGAAAAGCAACTAGTTTACACATTTAGAAGAAACTTAATTCCATTTCGACAAAAATAGAATTAAACCCCCTTATTCTCTTAAGGACAAGTTATCCCACAAGTAATATAATGAAAGTGATGGAGATGGAGATGCTTGCAGAGTGTTAGGGGGTTTTGTAATGCAGACATATTTGGATTTTCAAATGAAGGATGATGTTTTAATAGTAAGTATTGTAGGCGACCTGGATCATCACCAGGCTACGCAAGCTAGAGAGGAAATTGATAGAACAATAGAAGCATTTAAAAGCAAAAATCTAATTATGGATTTTTCAAAGGTTGAATTTATGGACAGCTCCGGGATAGGAGTTGTAATGGGAAGATATAATAAAGTAAAAGAAAGGGGCGGGGAAATCTTAATAATCGGATGTTCTAAATATGTAAAATTGATTTTGGAAATGGCCGGTATTTTTACTATAATGAGTTGTTGTGAAAGCCTCAATGAAGCACTGGAAAAATTCCAATTACTTGATGAACAGATGGAGGTGTCGGGCAATGGTAAATAAAATAAAAATAGAATTTTTAAGTCTGTCTGTAAATGAAAGCTTTGCAAGAACTGCTGTGGCAGGATTTTTTTCGGAACTTGATCCGACGATTGAAGAAATCGCAGAAATTAAAACCAGTGTATCGGAAGCCGTGAGCAACGCCATTATACATGGCTATAAAAATGAGGCCATAGGAACAGTTACAGTGGAATGCAGTTATGATGAGAATAGAAAAATAATGATATCTGTTGAAGACAAAGGCATAGGAATAGAAGACGTAGAAAAGGCAAGAGAACCGTTATTTACTACGGGAAGCCCGGAAGAACGGGCAGGTATGGGCTTTACTGTGATGGAAAGTTTTACGGATCATGTGGAAGTCACATCAAAGCTTGGTGAAGGAACAAAGGTCCTAATGATAAAGAAGTTGGATGCAGGGTATGAGTTATAATTATACTGCCATAAAGAAAGAAGATACATATGCCTTATTAGAGAAAGCGAAATTGGGTGATGAAGCGGCAAGAGAGCTTTTGGTTTCACAAAATACGGGATTGGTGAAAAGCTTAGCTCTGAAATATGTGGGAACGGGTTACGAGTTAGAAGATTTAATTCAGATCGGATATATGGGCTTGCTAAAATCCATCGACCGCTTTAATGCAACTTATGATGTGATGTTTTCTACCTATGCTGTACCTATGATCCTGGGAGAAATAAAACGATATATTCGAGACGATGGAAGAATAAAAATCAGCAGACAGATGAAAATGGACATAAAGCGAATGAAACAGGTTCGAGATGAATACTATTATAAAAACGGCACTTCACCGAAGTTAAGTGAATTGGCGGAAGGATTGGGACTACCGGTAGAGCGGGTTCTGGAGATTATAGAAGCAGATGATGCACTGTGCAATCTGCAAAGTATAGATGACCCGGAAAATGCACGGCAATACAGCTCCGAAAATAATGATAATTTTGAATCTGCTGAAGAAAATATGGTGGACGTAATTTATTTAAAAAGTATTATTGGAAAACTGGAAGAGAAGGAAAGAAAAATCATTGTTCTAAGATACTTCCGAGATATGACTCAGCAGCAAATTGCCAATTTACTAGGAATATCACAAGTACAGGTCTCCCGAATAGAAAAAAGAGTTTTAGAAAATATACGAGCAGGCTGCGAAAAATAGTTTTTTTAACAGGGCAAAGGAAAATTTTGCCTTGTTTTTTTGCTGCAATTTTTCAGAATTATTCGATTATTATAGAAAAACAAATAATTTTAAGTAAAAGCCGTGGAATGTGCTAAAAAGTGCTTGCAAATATAGACAAAGTGGTGTTAAATATATAGTATATGCTGTTATATATTTAACTAACATGAGCTTATGAAAAAAAGGTATCAAACTAAATACATAAGCGAACTAAAGGTCACTTTTGATATGAAAGTGTGCCATTATTATAATTTAAGGAGGCATTTACATGAACTTTCAACTAACGAAAGAACAAGAATTTGTAAGAAAAATGGTAAGAGAGTTTGCTGTTAATGAAGTTGAGCCGTTAGCTGCTGAGATCGATCAGGAGCACAGATTCCCGGTTGAAACTGTTGAAAAAATGGCAAAGTATGGTTTACTAGGTATTCCATTTCCTACTGAATACGGCGGAGCAGGTGGGGATCACATCTCATACGCTATCACAGTAGAAGAATTATCAAGAGTATGTGCATCAACAGGCGTTGTTTGTTCAGCTCATACATCACTTTGCTGTTGGCCTATCTTCGCATGGGGTACAGAAGAGCAGAAGAAAAAGTACTTACCTGATCTTTTATCAGGAAAGAAATTAGGTGCTTTTGGTCTTACTGAACCAAATGCAGGTACAGATGCTGCCGGACAGCAGACAAGAGCTGTAAAAGATGGCGACCATTACATATTGAATGGTGCTAAAGTATTTATTACAAATGGTGGATATGCCGAAACATTTGTGGTAATGGCTATGACAGATAAATCAAAAGGAACAAGAGGCGGCATTTCTGCGTTTATCGTAGAAAAGGACGACGAAGGTTTCTCAATTGGTAAGACTGAAGATAAGATGGGTATCTGCGCATCTTCAACTACAGAACTTATTATGCAGAACTGCAGAATTCCTGCTGACAGAATGTTAGGTGGCGTTGGCGACGGATTTAAAGTTGCTATGTCTACTCTTGACGGCGGACGTATCGGTATTGCTTCACAGGCATTAGGTATCGCACAGGGAGCATTTGATGTTACAGTTGAATATATGAAAGCAAGAAAACAGTTTGGTAAGAAGCTTTCTCAGCTGCAGGCTCTTCAATTTGAAATGGCTGATATGAGGACTCGTATTGAGGCTTCTAGACTTCTGATTTACCAGGCAGCAGACATGAAGGATAAGCATCTTGCTTATGGACCAAAGTCTGCTATGGCTAAGTTATTTGCTGCAGAAACAGCTATGCATGTAACAACTAAATGTGTTCAGTTACATGGTGGTTATGGTTACACGAAGGATTACCCAGTTGAAAGAATGATGAGAGACGCAAAGATCACTGAGATCTATGAAGGTACATCAGAAGTTCAGAAGATTGTAATCGCTGCATCAGTATTTGGTAAATAAAGAAGAGGGAGGAAATAGAAATGGCATTTAAGATTATCGTATGCGCAAAGCAGGTTCCTGATACAAACGTTATTAAGATTAATCCTAAGACAGGAACTCTTATTAGAGACGGCGTACCTAGCATTTTAAATCATGATGATGCTAACGCTTTAGAAGAGGCTTTAAAAATCAAGGATCAGTATCCTGATACACATATTACAGTTATCACTATGGGACCTCCGCAGGCTAAGGACTTATTGATGGAATGCTTAGCTAAGGGAGCTGACGAAGGTATTTTAGTATCCGACAGAGCTGTTGGCGGTTCTGATACATGGGCTACTTCCAATACTCTTGAAGCTGCAGTTAAAAAGGTTGGAGAATTTGACCTTATCTTTGCAGGACGTCAGGCTATCGACGGAGACACTGCTCAGGTTGGACCTCAGCTTGCTGAAAAATTAGACATACCACAGGTAACTTATGTGGAAGAATTTGAAATTGATAAGAACATGAAGGATATCACTGTTAAGAGACAGTTAGAAGATGGTTATGAAGTGATCAAGCTTCAGACTCCTTGCATGCTTACAACAATTAAAGAACTTAACAGCCCTAGATACATGTCAATGGCAGGAATCTTCGGAGCTAAGAATAAGGAAATGAAGGTTTGGAACGCAAAGGATATCGAAGTAGATTTAACTAAGGTTGGTCTTGAGGCTTCTCCTACAAATGTATTCCGTTCATTTACTCCTGCTCCAAAGGGAAAAGGTGTTACAATTGAAGGTGACACAGATAACGAAGTTGCTAAGAAACTGTTAATTAATCTTAAAGGTAAGCATGTAATCTAACAAGGAGGAGGAATTTATAATGGCTATTCAAGTAATTAAAGATAAATGTAAAGGTTGCCAGCTTTGCGTAAAAGCATGTCCGTTCAATGCCATTGATATGGAAGGAAAGCTAGCTGTAATCAATGATAAGTGTACAGCTTGCAAAGCTTGTATCGCAAAGTGCCCATTCAATGCTATTGAAAATACTGGCAGCGAAGAAGTTGTAGATTTAAGTGCATATAAGCATATCTGGGTATTCGCAGAGCAGAGAGACGGTAAGTTAATGAACGTAGCTCTTGAATTAATCGGTGAAGGCTATAGACTTGCTAAAGAAATCAGTGAAGATACAAAAGTATGCGCATTGTTAGTTGGTGACGGAATCGGAAACTTAGCTGACGAATGCTATGCTTATGGTGCTGATGAAGTTATTCTTATTGAAGATCCTCTTCTAAAGAATTTCACAACTGATGGATATACAAAGGTTATTACTGATGCTATTCACGAATATAAGCCGGAGATCGTACTTTACGGTGCAACACACATTGGTAGAGACTTAGCTCCTAGAGTAGCAGCAAGATGCAATACTGGTCTGACAGCTGACTGTACTAGACTGGACGTTAAAGTATCAAGCTATATAGACTATGCTAACAAGAATACTACATTAGATACTTCAACATTAGATCCGAAGGATCCTTCAACAGGAATCAAGCAGACTCGTCCTGCTTTCGGTGGTAACTTAATGGCTACAATCATCTGCCCAAGAACTAGACCTCAGATGTCAACTGTAAGACCTGGCGTAATGCAGAAGAGAGAAAAGGTTGAAGGCGCTAAGGGTGAATTGGTAGTATTCAAGCCAACAGTAAAAGCTGCTGATATCAGAACAACAATCGTTGATATTGTTAAGTCTGCTAAGGAAATGGTTTCCTTAACAGATGCTGAAATCATCTGCTCAGCTGGAAGAGGTCTTGGGGATGCTTCTGGTTTTGACCTAATCACTAAGTTTGCTGATAAAGTTGGCGGTGTTGTTGGTTCATCAAGAGCTTGCGTAGACGCTGGCTGGATTGATCACTCTCACCAGGTTGGTCAGACTGGTACTACTGTAAAGCCTAGAATCTACTTTGCTTGCGGTATTTCCGGAGCTATTCAGCACTTAGCAGGTATGCAGACTTCAGATATCATTGTTGCAATCAACAAGGATCCTGATGCTCCAATTATGGAAATGGCTGACTTCGCTATCTGCGGAGACTTATATAAGGTAATCCCTGAAATCATGAACGAATGGGATAATGCTGAAGCTCTTTATGATGCTTCCACAAAATAAATTTTGAGATTGTTTTAATATCAAAATAAAAAAATCCGGCAGAATCCTGCCGGATTTTTTGTTCATCGATTATATTTATATAAATGGGTATATATTATAGGACAGCAATAAAAAACAAAGGGGAGGAAGAACGAAGATGAAAGCTGATACAAGTAATAAAAAAAATCACCAGGTTGCCCATATAGACGGAACAAAATGCATCGGGTGCGGTAGTTGTAAGAGAAACTGCAAATTTGGAGCAATTTTTAGAGGAAAAGAGTTTTACATTGTGGATGCAGAAAAGTGTGTCGGATGTAAAGTTTGCGGCGGTAAATGTCCTGCGGAAGCTATTTCCTATGAATGAACATAAAAAAGAGGCTGGATTAAGCCTCTTTATTTGAAAATATTGTTGTATTCTTTTTCAATTCTATCCCAAGGAAAGCCAATCACATTGTCCAAATCGCCTTCGATATGATCCACATATTGTCCGAAAGTACCTTGTATGGCGTATGCTCCGGCTTTGTCATAGGCTTCCGGCGTATCTAAATAGTCATTTAATTCTTTTTCCGTATAATTCTTAAAAAATACTTTTGTTATTTCACAGAAACAATGTCTAATGTATATTCCTGCTTGTAATATACATACTCCCGTGGCTACATAATGGGTTTTACCTCTTAAGTTCCAAAGGATTTCATATGCATCTTGCCTATCTCTGGGCTTTCCGATAATTTTTTCCTTATAAACGACTGTATCTGCCGCAAAGATAACAGGGTTGTCATGGGCAGAAGCTAAAATTTTATTTTCGATATATAGTGCTTTTTTTAATGCAAGATACATAACTGCGTCTTCCATTTCTGCACCTTCCGGAATGGTTTCATCTACGTCTGCCGGAAGTATTGTGGGATATAGACCGTGCTGCTTCATTATTTCAATTCGTCTGGGTGATGAAGATGCTAAAATGATATTTTGTTTATTCATTATTTAAAATCTCCTTGAATGCTATGCTAATGCAAATTTCTTTTATTATACTTATTATTATACCATAAAATGTGAAATGTTCATCCATGTGTAAATTAAAAAATATGGGAAATACTATAACGGAATAGTAAGAGATAGTGGAGGAAAAATATATGGAAAATAAAGAGGAGCAAAAGAAAAAGGTTGCAAAGGCATATGAAAAATATGCCGATCAATTTACACCAAAACCGAAATATTTCGCTAATTGTTTAAAAGCTTTCTTCTCGGGAGGAGCAATCTGTCTTGTTGCACTTTTTATAAATAATTCCTTTTTGGCAAGTGGGATGGACAAGCAAGCATCAGGAAGCTTTGTAACAATTATTTTAGTATGTACGGCACAGCTTTTGACCGGTATAGGAATATTTGATACTATCGCGAAATTTGCCGGAGCAGGCGTAATCGTACCGATTACTGGGTTTGCCAATTCAATGGTC
>DKLE01000044.1:0-490 GCA_002455605.1 Firmicutes bacterium UBA6648 | reverse complement strand
CACCGGCCATTGAATATAAAAAAGAAGGCTTGGTGCTGGGAGTGGGCGCCAAATTATTTAGCTTGGCAGGACCTGTATTAGTATGCGGTATCAGTGCAGCTACAGTTATAGGAATTATTTATTGGGTAATTGAGAGATTTTTTTAAGGAGGTGGTACAGGGTATGACAGGTAATAAAGCGAAAAATAAATTGGGAAAACAGACTTTGCTTTTTTCTAACCGACCTATTGTTGCCAGCGGAGGTGCTATAGTAGGAGTAAAAGAAGGTCAGGGACCGTTAAGTAAATGGTTTGACATGGTTCTGGAAGAGGATACTTTTGGAGAGAAAACCTGGGAAAAATCAGAGAGTAAGATGCTGAAAGAAGCGGTTAAAATGGCCATAACAAGAGGCAGTAAAAAAGAATCCGATATAGAAGCCATATTAACCGGAGACCTACTGAACCAATTGATGTCATCGGCCTTTATGGCTCGTGATATGCAAATTCCGTTTA
>DKLE01000046.1 GCA_002455605.1 Firmicutes bacterium UBA6648 | reverse complement strand
TTTTTATGCTTGCCCAGATCTTTAAATAAGGCTCTTTCAATTTCCTTTTCATACTTTTTTATGCCCTTTTTTAAAAGCTTCAGCTGCTTAATTCGGAAACTAATATCTTTTGTTTTATTTGCATCGTAGTAACTGCGCTGCAACGCTATAATTTTTTCTACATCTTTTAACGTTAGTTCCATGGAATTCATTTTACATCCCCCTTTTCGGATTTTTATTAAATTACCGCTGCAAATATTAATATAACTAAGAATATTAAATTTATCGTGGTAAAAATGTCCAATATTTGTCAGAATCAAAGCTGTGCATTGTGGTAAGAAAAGTTATTCTTAAAATTCTATTGCTGTTAGATCAAAATATGAAAACAAATATAAATTTTGCGTGCTTCTCACTGGAGTCAATCTACTGCCTAAATTAGCTACTATCGTTTCCATGACTACTATCCAGAACGAAAAAAGCTGACAGCACAGCTGTCAGCCCTGAAATAACAAGTACAGTTTCTTAATACATCAATCAATTTGTCTTTCATTTTCTATTTGTCCTTCAAAAACTCCTGGACATATTCTACATCCGAAGGAGTATCAATGTACTTTGTCCCTCTTTTTTGTCTGGTTTCACGGCCCTTTCCTGTTACAAGCACTATGGTATCTCTATCTGCATCGACAATGGCTTGTCGAATGGCCTCTTTTCTATCTGGAATAATGGAGCATACGCATTCATACTTTTCAACATGCTTTGCAATTTCTTCACAAATCTTCATAAGAGATTCTTCTCCCGCATCCTCTTCTGTAATAAAAACATGATCCGAATATCTTCCTGCCACATCCCCAAGCTCACGTCTTCTTGACAAAGCTTTTTTCCCCGGACAGCCAAAGACGATAGAAATCTTTTTGTTTGGAAATTCCCTTTTCATGGAAGCAAAAAGAGACTCAAAGCTCATCTTATTATGAGCATAATCCACAATTACATATAAGTCCTTTGTCATATTTGTATAGACTTCCATTCTCCCACTTACCTGTGCTTTTTTCAATCCTGCATGAATATTCTTAAGAGGAATATTTAAGGAATAGGAGATAGAAATTGCTGCCAGCGCATTGGAGACATTAAACAAACCCGGCATATTTATTTTAAAGGGCTCATCGAAGCTGTCTGAACGAACATTGAAGGTTATGCTGTTTCCCGTAGCAGTCATATTGTACCCGTAAATATCTGCTTTTTCATTTAATCCGAAAGTTATGACACGCTTGCATCTTGAGGCTTCTGCAAGGATTTGATCTGAATGTTCGCTGTCTAAATTGATACAGGCAGTATCACATTGGCTGAACAATTTCAGCTTGGACTGAAAATAATCCCCAAAATCGGAATGTTCCGCATCGCTGATGTGATCTTCTCCTATATTCAAAAAACATCCCACGGTATAATGTACGCCTAAGGTTCTATGATATTTTAAAGCCTGACTGGAAACCTCCATGGTCAGATACTCAATTTCTGATTTTACCGCATTGTTAAAATGCTTGTGCAGATCCAATGTCTCCGGAGTTGTCAAATGAGATTCTTCTTTAATGATACCGTCATAGTTGTCAATCCCTGACAGAACCGCACTTTTAGGCTTCTTTAAATCTTTTAAGTAATCATCTAATATAGCTTTCATGAAATAGGTAGTAGTAGACTTGCCTTTTGTTCCTGTTATTCCTATCAAATCCAACTTCTTCCACACCTGATCATAATATTTATCCGAAATATACGCCATCGCTTTTCTCATATCATTTACAAGAATATAAGGGATAGCTCTAGGGGTTTTCATCTCAGTCAAATCATATTTTTGTTCACTGATATAGGCAAAAGCACCTTCATTGACGGCACTCTTCAAATAGTCCACTGAAAAGTGCGTTCCTTTGCAAATAAACAAGGTACCGAATTTAACATCCATAGAATTGTAGGATATATATCTCACTGATTCTTCCAGCTGTGCTTCTTCTGCATTTGTTTCTACTAATATATGATTATCTTCCAGTAATTTAACATATTCTCTTAAGCTTTGTATTTTATTTGACACTTGTTCACCCCAGTTCTCAGCTTTCATTTCATTTTAAATCTTTTTCACATAATACTATGGCTCTCTCCGCAAGCACTTCCATTGCATCTACATAATAATCTGAAAGCTTATAGTATTCTTTAAAGCAGGATAGCTCTGTACAGGCCATGAGTACACATTTGCATCCGGCTTCATGCATTTCTTTCTCAATTTCGTAAAAATCCTTCATGTCAATAGGATTACCATCTTTTATTCCGTCATAAATTATTTTCATCACTCTCGCCTGATTTTCTTCTGACGGTACTACTGCGGTTATCCCTAAGGCTTTACATTCATTTTGATACAGCTTGGTTTTTATCGTTCCGTCCGTAGCAAGAATTCCAAGCTTAAAGTTTTCTCCATACCGGCAATAGACAGACATAGCAGCTTCCTTAATCATATTAATAATCGGTATCTTTAAATTTTTCTGAAGCCTGTCCACTAAAAGGTGTGACGTGTTGCAGGGGATGGCAATATAGTCTGCTCCCCCTACTTCCAGAAACTTTGCATCATGCAGAAGCTTGTGGTACAATTCTTCCACATCACCGCTTTTGATAGCCGTTGTCCGATCGGGCATGCTCGCATGATTTAAAATAATCATGTTTAAGTGTTCCTGATCACAATGAGCCTTTGTTTTATCGATGATCATTTTATAAAAAAGCTGAGTTGCCAGAGGGCCCATTCCTCCTATTACTCCTAACACTTTTTGTCCTTTTTCTCTCATGAATAAACTCTCCTTAAGGTTCTGCCTATCCTATTTCCCCAGATATTTTTTAAATTTAACATAATGTCCCATTTGTGACTTAAACAATTTCAATCTTCTGCCCAGACCGTTATCTACTGCATAATACAGCGGATTTACCCATTTGCCGGCAGCAAACAACTCTTTCATCTCTTTCTTGTATTCCTCCGGCTTGATATAAGTAAAGGCCACTTTTTTTGGAACAACCAGCCATAAATTCTTTCTCCTTACAAAGTTTTCTTCCATGGGCTTGTCCTCTACATAATCCTCTACCAGACATTTTGCTACATTTGCTCCGGCTCCTGTAACATAGAAATTGCTTCTTCCCTGCCTTGTATTGATTTCAAAAACCTTATACTTACCGTCTCTTGTATCATATTTAATATCGAAATTTGAAAATCCGATGTAATTCATGCTTTCCAGCAGTTGCTTAAACTGTGCTTCCACTGTTTCATTATGCTCGGTAATAATAACAGCATGATTGCCTATGCCGTGGGGAGTATGTTCTTCCAGCAAAACATGTCCCAGGCACATCATTTTCACCTTTCCGTTTTTATCGGAGTAGTTGGTCAATACCCGCATAAAGGTGTCATCTCCGGGAATGAAATCCTGAATAATAATAGAATCTTCATATCCGGCTCCATAAATATCATCTAAGATTTCATCCAGCTCCTGCCTGGTATCCGCTTTATATACCTTCTTCTGGGTAGCAAACGGATTCCTCCAATATTCGATGCCATTGGAAGGCTTTATGATAAAAGGAGCCTCAAAAGGCAGCCGGAAGTCATGGCCCAATTCCTTTTTATGCACAAAGGTATTGGGATAGTCCACCCCTGCTTTTTCACACATATCGTAAAACTTTTCCTTATGGATCAGATTGTTCATCATATCAATGGGAATATAAGGAGCAATCACATTTTCAGGAAGCCTGTCCTTATTGGCACTGATTAGCTGCACATAGCTGTCGCCGCAGCCCACTAAAAGGATCTCCTGATCCTTATGATCATTTGCAAACCCAAGAACCAGCTCCAGAAAAGTATCCTGTTCGTCAGCTCTTGGATTTGCACTGTAATGCATTATTTTGCTCTTGTAGCATGGCCCCGTGGGATATTTGCCATATACAAACGGCTTAATACCGTATTCTTCATGAAAAGCCCTGGCTACACTATATACATTAATATCCCCTGCAAAAAGCAATGGAATAAATTTGTCATTCATCTTTTGTTCTCCTTTAATGTACTTAACTCTTCTTACAATTATCAG
>DKLE01000095.1:3331-5041 GCA_002455605.1 Firmicutes bacterium UBA6648 | reverse complement strand
TTCCGATCTCCTGGATGGGGCTTTTTACTGCGTATAATACAGCATAAATGCTCATTAACAAGGTTTTCTGTTGTTAGGTTTACAAAAGTACACATATTTTAATTTTCCCTCTCTTATAAATTCAACATAGTATAAACTTTACAACCATATCAGTGAGCCAATCATTATCTTTACGACTGCGTTTTCTTTACATTTGATAAGATAATGGCACCCAGCAGCACCCCGATAACTACAATCACCACATTGAAAATCCATTTGTAGTCAACAGCCTTTTCCTCTTTTTCATCGGTTGCGATCGTGGTGATTTTTAAAGCATCCATATCCTGTTTCAAAGTCAAATTCTTATAGTTAGCAATATCATATTCCGGTGCGGTTTTATCCTCCGAAGCACCATACTCCAAGGTAAAAGAATCACTGTTGCTGCCGTCAAAAACAAGTTCATCTGCATAATAACGGACGATTATATTATCAATTTTGATGGGAGCATCATCATTGTTTTGAATCGTCATCACAAAATTCTCTTCCGTGGAAATCTGCCAATCCATAGGAATTGTAGTATCCTGATACGTTTCACTTCCAAAAGTTAAATGATAAATTTCTTTTGCTCCCAACGGGGTTACCAGCATTCTTTTAAACATACTGTCAGACACGATGATGATTTCCGCCAGCTTTAAATTTTTAAGCCCTTCAACAGCAATTTCTGTATTACTGCCCTGTTCACGAACCGTATAATCCGGTTTGATCTCTTCTAAAAAATAATCGGCTTCCGTTTGCGTTTCATTGTATTCTAAATACACTCGGTGGAAAGAGATTTGTTCTGCATTATTTGATAGTTTAAAACGATAATATGTGTACTTTTGTGGTTCCTCAAAAGAAATGGTTGTTTTTATATGATTATCCACACAGTAAAGGGTATCATCCTTTATTTTCTGCCAGTTCTTGTTATCATAACTTCCGTAAATCTCCACGCTCTTTGCAAAGTTGATATTGTTGCTTTCTGCCACAATGGAAGTAGCTATGACATCACTGTCCGATGCAGTTTTCAGTATATAATCAAAATAAAATGCCTTGTCCTTTAGGTAGGAATTAATCAGTTCCATATCATATTGATGGCTTTCGCTCTGCCTCTTCTGATATCCCGTGTTGATAAAATACGGCACCTCTCCCCCTTTATCATTTTTGATCCGAAGATCAGACAAATCCGTATTGGCTGAATGATAGATGGCCGGTAAGATTCTAGCTGATTTATAGGAGTGTTCACCCTTGTTTTCTATCGTTGCCGTGCCAGCGTTGGCCACGACAGCACTTTGGATTATCATTCCCAGCACAAGGACAAACAGTGCTATTTTTTTATTCATTATCCACAATACCTCCTTTGATTTCAAGCCGTTTGCTGAAATATTGATAAACGAAAGAAATAGCGATCAAAGATATGCCAAGGGCAAAATAGGAGACAATTCGGTTACCTTCCGTTAAATCGGAAAGATCTAGCAGAAACAATTTGACCACCGAAAAAATGGATAATCCCAGCCCGAACTTTCGTATCAAGGTAAAGCGTTTTACAAATCCCAATACAATCCACACAAATGCTGTTACCGCATAAATAATGCTTATAAACATATCGGTGAAGCTCAAATGCAATTGAACCGTAAGGTTCTGTGTGAGAAGAACGACGAAATATCCGGAGACGATCAGCGGCAGCCATTCTAT
>DKLE01000095.1:0-3316 GCA_002455605.1 Firmicutes bacterium UBA6648 | reverse complement strand
CTTAATTTCCTGTCTATAATAGTAGATTTCACCATATCATAGAGGGATAATACGGAACAGATTCCTGTTGCAGCAATAACCGCAGCAAGCAGAGCGTATTGGTTGGTGGATAGATTCTCCATGATTTTTATCGGTTCATCTAACGCATTGATGGCAAGCAGCCAAATAATACTAAAAAAAGTAATAACAGTTGAAATGATTTTTACACCCTGATCAGACAATATCTTGATTCTCGGCAGGATGAAAGCCAGGGCAAAAGATACAATGATAGCAAGCATACCGGTTAAATAATACTCATTAAAAAACTGGGTATCTATACTCTCCGATAATTTTACATAAATGATATAGAGGCAAAAAATCCAGGTATTAACTAAGGAAGCATATTTATAGATGGTTTCAAATCGGCTTGATAAGGCTCTCTTATGTATATACGCACCTAAAACCAGAAGACTTCCTGCTGTAATGGCAAAATATTTATACGCAAACATACTATCCCAGAAATTTGGTATATCAAAGACCATAAATGCAGCCAAGCAAAATGCACCGATAATAAATCCCCCTTTTTTAAAGGATTTCAAGTCATTTGAGATGCCATAAATAACCAGTGCGATTCCTTCTGCCAGCCAGCCAAGGGATAACCATACCTTGCCGAATTGAATAGGCACAAGGAGAACCACAAAAGCAAATCCGGTTAAATAAAACAATGCTGCAGCTTTTTTCTCTTCAGCAAGCTTTTTCTCAACAAAGGTTCCGACAAATAGATAGAGAAGGGCAAAAATAACAGCAAGTGCACCGTTATAGTCTTCAAAATCAAACACATAGAACGTGAAATACATGATAACACTGCTTAATAAGGTATTTATCGTCATCAAAACAATATCCGACTTTTTAAATTTCAGTTGTTGCGTATAACTTGATATCACCGGAATGGCTGTGTAGATACCAAAAGCAAAAACTATGTATAGGATGGTAATGATACCGTCCACAGGATTGTCCGAGCGGATCAAAATGTTCAAAATTAAATAGCATGTTCCCAAGCTGTTTAGTACCAATCCTATAAAGTAGCATGCCGTCCATTTTCGGTGAAATGACAACAACAGCATGAGCAGGTTTAAGATGATGAAATAAACCATAGCTCCCCAAATAAGCGAAATTCCTCCGGTCACTGAGAAAATAGGCAAATATCCCCCCACTAAGGAAAAGGCCGCAATGGTAGCCGAATCATACCGTTTAGATAGTAGGAAGGATACTGAGGTAATCAATATACACAAAATAATGGCCGGATACATGGTTAAAATTCCATACATAAAATAGCTGACGGACATTCCCACATAAAGAATCGCCACTCCCCCTGCGGAGATGCCCATGGAAAAAATATTTGGCTTTTTACGATTCAGAAATTCCCCGGCAATCAGCATCGCCCCGCCCAAAACAAAAATAAGAATACATTTTAGCATATCAGGCAATTTAAAATAGGTAACCTGTGATGCCGCTATGACACCGATAATGACCAAAAATATCCCTACTTTATTGATAATATTCTGGCCTATAAATGCTTCCCAATTACTCTTTTTAACGGAAGCTACAATTTGTTCATCCGTGATTTGCTCCGCCTTTAAACGCTCGTACTCTTCTTTATTTTTATACGAATAAGCCCCCTTTTCTTTAGCATATTTTTCTTTGATTTCCGTAACCTTGATATCCAGCAGCCTTTTCAGTTCATCCAGTTTTTCATAGATTTCATCGGTGGTATCTACTCTGTTTTGTTTCAAAATTTCTGCGAGACGATCAATTTTCTTTTTCGTATTGAATTCAAACTGAGAAAGCCGATTGAGTTCCACCGCACACGTAGATTGAAAATAAATATCCAATTTTCTTGAGGACATCTGAAGAATAGATATTTTTTCATTATAGATTTGCTGATATAATGCGTTTTTTAACCCTTTATTTTCTTGAGAAACCTCCGTCAGCTTACTTTTAGTACTGGCAAGTGTTTCGTTCAAGGATTTAAGCTGTACCTTCATCTCAGCATTTTCCTTGGCTATATCACTGTTGGATAATATTTGGACTTCCTCATGAAGCTTTTCAAGGGTTTCTTTTTGCGCTTCTAAAATACTTTTTATGTTGTTTATTGTTGACAATATAATTTCCCCCTAATTTATTAGAACAACTACACGTATTCAAATTGTTATCAGTAAAAAAGGAATCATCTATAGACTTCCTGTGTTTACTTATGTTATCTGTTCATTTGGATTTTAAGCCATTCTGTATTACCTCCGATACTGTGTATACCTATGTTGGAGTTAAATGATATCCGCCCCAACAACTTATCCATCTATTTATAATGTTTTACATTTTTCTACAATATTCACAATTATTATATATGATTAAGTAAATAATTTCCACTTATTCTAAATGCTTTTTTATCGTAAAATAAAAAAAGGATCATTAAATAAATGATAAATATGGCTAAATGAAAAAAGTACTAAATCCGGTTCCTCCTACAATTACTCTATTGTAAGGATATTTGGGTTTAGTACTAAAACTTTCAGTTATTCTCAACCTATGCTCATAACCAAATTTCTTGCCTGCTACATCTCTAACTAAGCTTGGAGATTTTATCCCTCTATAAGCTTTTTTTAATTATAGGAATTTGAATTTCCGAAATGTATTCATTCTCTGAATCGGAAAAATCGTAATCCACTATATTTTTTTCAATGGAATCCCCTGCAATTTGGTATCCATTTTCTTCAATCCATTGTATAAGTAGTTGATAATGCTTCCCCATATCCCTATAGGGCCCTAAAAATGCAACACAAGCATATTCATTTTCAGGAATTACCGTCAATTGCTTACAAAATTCCGAATCAATGGGCACAATTTCAATAAAATATCTAAATTTATTGAAAATCCCCTTGTCCATATTTTCCTTTGATAATGAGGTATATATCTGTCCTTCAATAAGCCAAGAGCTTATTTTTAAATAATTCTCATTCCTCTTTAAAGTCTGCTTAATTTCATAATCGCTTTCAACATTATTCATATCTATAAACTCCCCTATTCTTTGGGGAATTTTCTTGATAATTATTTGTTCCAGCTCACCCTCTATATTTTCGAAAAGCTCAAGCTTTGTTTGAATTTTCTTTTTAAGATTTACCAGCCTGTTTATTTTTACATCAATTTCTTCTTCCTTCTTTTTCAGCAAGCAAAGTAGATTGTTTGTATTCTTATTACCCATGTATTTTTTTATTTCACCTAATGAAATATCAAGATTTTTTAAGAAAAGAATTCTACTTAACTTAAAGAAATTTCTGAT
>DKLE01000281.1:5176-9383 GCA_002455605.1 Firmicutes bacterium UBA6648 | reverse complement strand
CTCCAGCTTGCTGCCGAATTTTTTTGTCAAAATAGAACCCAATACCGTTCCAAAGGTTCGGTCCTGATTATCGATCCGCACCTCCATGGATTTTTTCTCCCCTTTGTCTATCGCTTCTTTCAGATTTTCATAAAGTACCGTCATATCTTTGCTCTCACCTAGTTTAAAATCGTAATCATCACCCGGTTTGTGAGTAGTATTGGACATTTTATCTTCCAGTCCACTTTCTAAAATACATTGAAGATCCAGCTGGTGTTCCTTTGCTTCTTTTGTCTCTTTCGGCTTTAGCAGGTCTGTTCTTCCAACCATTTCATCAATAGTCTTAAAGCCCAGCATGGCCATATATTCTCTCACTTCTTCCGCAATAAAGCGCATAAAGTTCATGACATATTCCGGTTTTCCTGAGAACCTTTTTCTAAGCTCCGGATTCTGCGTAGCAATTCCTACGGGGCAGGTATCTAAATTGCAGACTCTCATCATGACACACCCCATTGAGATCAGCGGTGCCGTAGCAAATCCAAATTCTTCAGCACCCAATAATGCTGCAACAGCCACCTCTCTGCCGCTCATTAGTTTTCCGTCTGTTTCCAATACCACTCTGCTTCTGAGTCCATTCATCAGCAAGGTTTGATGTGCTTCTGCCAAGCCTAGTTCCCAAGGCAGGCCTGCATGGTATACGGAATTTTTCGGAGCTGCTCCGGTACCTCCGTCATAGCCTGAAATTAAAACAACTTGTGCTCCTGCCTTTGCAACACCGGCAGCAATGGTGCCAACACCCGCTTCCGAAACTAATTTTACAGAAATTCTTGCATCAGAATTGGCACATTTGCAATCGTAAATTAACTGAGCCAAATCCTCAATGGAATAGATATCGTGATGGGGCGGTGGTGAAATAAGTCCTACCCCTGTAGTACTATGTCTCGTCCTCGCAATCCAAGGATACACCTTATCAGCCGGAAGCTGTCCCCCTTCACCTGGTTTCGCACCCTGAGCCAGTTTTATTTGTATTTCCTTAGCACTTACCAAATACTCCGAAGTTACACCAAATCTTCCGGAAGCCACCTGCTTTATTTTACTGCATCGATCCATGCCGTCAGCCCCTGCCTTAAACCGTTCCGATTCTTCTCCGCCTTCTCCGCTGTTGGATTTTCCTTGAAGCTTGTTCATAGCAATGGCCATGGTTTCATGTGCTTCTTTGGAAATGGAACCATAGGACATGGCCCCTGTTTTAAACCTTTTTACAATAGCTTCCGCACTTTCAACCTCATCCAGGGGAATGGGTTTATTTTTTAAATTAAAGTCCATTAAACTTCTTAAGTGAGAAGCTCTCATTTCTTCATTGATTAATTTGGTATATTCTTTAAACAGCTTGTAATCTCCGGTTCTTGTAGCCAGTTGAAGCATATGGATGGTCTGCGGATTATATAAATGTTCTTCTTCTCCGCTTCTCACTTTGTGATCGCCTACACTGTCCAAAGCGCAATTCTGATTCAGTCCCAGAGGATCAAAGGCTCCGGAATGTCTGGCATTTACTTCATCCTCTATTTCCTTGAGGGTAATCCCGCCTACCCTGCTCACTGTATTGGTAAAATATTTATCAATGACTTCTTTGCTGATACCCACTGCTTCAAAAATCTGAGCGCCTTGGTAAGATTGAATGGTAGAGATCCCCATCTTTGAGGCAATTTTTACAATTCCGTGTAAAATCCCTTCCGTATAATCGCTTACAGCCGCATAGTAATCTTTCTCCAACAGATTATCTTCAATCATTTGCTTAATAGTATCTTGTGCCAGATATGGGTTGACAGCACTTGCGCCATACCCCAGTAATGTAGCAAAATGATGTACCTCTCTGGGTTCTCCGCTTTCCAGCACCAAAGACAGAGACATACGTTTTCTGTTCTTGACCAAATATTGCTGTACAGAAGAAACCGCTAAAAGAGATGGAATCGGGACACTGTATTCATCTACCCCTCTATCGGATAAAATAATAATATTGGCTCCATCCTTCAATGCCCGATCGATTTGAATAAATATGTTATCAATGGCTTTTTTCAGAGAGGTTCCCTTATAATAATTGATAGAAACAGTGGCCACCTTAAAACCGTCCGCCTTCATGTTTTTTATTTTCATAAAATCCGTATTTGTCAATATAGGATTTCTTACAGAAAGCAATCTGCAATTTTCCGGTATATCATTTAATAAATTCCCGTCTTTGCCCAGATAACTATAGGTAGATGTCACAATTTCTTCTCTGATAGCATCAATGGGCGGATTTGTTACCTGTGCAAAAAGCTGTTTAAAATAATTAAACAGCGGCGGCTGTTTTTCTGACAATGCCGCCAGCGGCGTATCCGCTCCCATAGCAATAACGGGTTCAATGCCTGACAAAGCCATAGGCTTTAGATAATCAATGACATCCTCGTAGGAATAGCCAAATGCTTTTTGCATCTTTGCCAATTCCTGATTTTTATAGGACGGCACCTTTTGATTAGGAATCTGTAATTCCTTTAGATGAACCAAATTGTTTTCCAGCCATTCACCATAAGGCTGACTTCCTGTATAGTAATCCTTTAAGTCCTCATCCTTTATTAATCTTCCTGATTTCGTATCCACAAGAAGCATTTTCCCAGGTCTTAATCGTTCCTTTACCTCCACCTCTTCCGCCGGAATGTCTAAAACTCCCACTTCTGATGACAGAATCAAATTCCCTTCCTTGGTGATGTAATATCTGGAAGGACGAAGCCCATTCCTGTCAAGAACTGCCCCCACTATGTCTCCGTCACTGAAAACAATGGATGCCGGACCATCCCAAGGCTCCATCATAGTACCGTGATATAAGTAAAAATCCTTCTTCTTCTGGCTCATATTTCTGTCGTTGCACCAAGGCTCCGGTATGCACAGCATAACTGCCTTTGGGAAATCCATTCCGGCCATGTATAAAAATTCTAAAGTATTATCTAACATAGCCGAGTCCGATCCCCACTTGGGAACTACAGGAAGCACCCGATAAAAATTTTGTCCCAATGCATCTGAATGCATATTTTCTTCTCGGGACAGCATTTTATTTACGTTTCCCCGTATGGTATTGATTTCTCCATTGTGCACAATAAAACGGTTTGGATGAGCCTTTTCCCATGAAGGCATCGTATTCGTAGAAAACCTGGAATGGACTATAGCTATGGCTGATATAAAATCCTTTTCCTGCAAATCCAAGTAAAAAGACCTTAGTTGATTTACCAGAAACATCCCCTTATAAACAATGGTTCTGCTGGAAAGAGAACAGACATAGGACTCATTGGATTCATTGTCATTGCTGTTTTCAAATATTCGTCTGGCGATATACAGCTTTCTGTCAAACTCGAGCCCCGGTTTTACATTTCTGGGTCTGCCTATAAATGCCTGATAAATAGCCGGTTTGCACTCAATAGCTCGATGTCCCAGCACTTGATCACAAGTGGGTACTTTTCTCCACCCAAGAAAATTCAAGCCTTCTTTTTCAACAATTACTTCAAAGCGCTTTTTTATTTGATTCCTTAGTAATTCTTGCTGAGGAAGAAACAGCATTCCTACAGCAAAGTCTCCATTTGACGGGAATTCAATATCTTTCACATGCTTAATAAAGAAACTATGAGAAATCTGAGTTAAAATCCCTACTCCGTCACCGGTTTCTCCCGTTGAATCTTTGCCGGCTCTATGCTCCAATTTTTCAACAATTGTCAGCGCATCCTCTATAGTTTTATGAGTCTTTATGCCCTTTATATTTACAACGGCTCCAATTCCGCAATTATCGTGTTCAAAAGTTGTGTCATATAGACTCCCTTTTGTCATTTTTTGTTGATGTACTTGTTTCATTCTTTAGTCCTCCCTCATATGAATATTGTGTGCATAAAAGCTTATCCTACTTAGCTGAATGTATTTATTGTATTTCTTTGCTTATACAATTTTCAGACAATTCTTAAAACACTTTGATATTTTATACTCTATTACCAATTTAGTCAAGACTTTTTGTTTTTTTAGTACAATTTATGACAATCTAGGGCTTAACAATTATAATTTTCTTGCGTATATTTTTTTAAAAAGTTATTGACAGATATATATTTTTTTAGTATACTCACTTCATTGATTAGCAAAGGCGCTATGAGTGACATACTCGTAGTGCCTTTTTTTATAACAATTTGGATGATAAGCAAGTGCAGGAGGGATA
>DKLE01000281.1:2749-5095 GCA_002455605.1 Firmicutes bacterium UBA6648 | reverse complement strand
GTGCAGGAGGGATACCTATGAACAAGATTTCAGAACTTTTCGGCAGCATGGTTTTTAATGATGCCGTCATGAGAGAAAAATTACCAAAAGATACTTATAAAGCTCTTCAGTCTCATATTGATAAGGGTACTCCTTTATCTTTAGAAACAGCTCATGTTATTGCCAGTGCCATGAAGGATTGGGCTCTGGAACACGGAGCAACCCATTTTACTCATTGGTTTCAGCCAATGACAGGTATCACTGCTGAGAAACACGACAGTTTCATTTCTCCTACTGAAGGGGGAGGTATCGTTATGAATTTCTCCGGCAAAGAATTGATTAAAGGAGAGCCAGATGCATCCAGTTTTCCCTCCGGCGGAATTCGTGCCACATTTGAAGCGAGAGGCTACACAAACTGGGATCCAAGCTCCTACGCTTTTATAAAAGAAAATACTCTTTGCATACCGACTGCATTCTGTTCCTATGGCGGAGAAGCCCTGGACAAGAAGACTCCCCTTCTGCGTTCCATGGAAGCAATCGAAAAACAATCTTTGAGAATTCTTAAATTATTAGGTAACAATACAGCAAAAAAAGTGGTTACTACCTTAGGCCCGGAACAGGAATACTTCTTGATTTCCAAAGAGCTTTATGAAAAACGAAAAGACCTGATTTACTGCGGAAGAACATTGCTTGGTGCAAAGCCTCCCAAGAGACAGGAGTTGGAAGACCACTACTTCGGAGCCATCAAGCCAAAGGTTAACGACTTCATGGCAGAGCTTGATGAAGAACTTTGGAAGCTAGGTGTGCTGGCCAATACCGAGCATAATGAAGTGGCGCCTGCACAGCATGAGCTGGCACCGATTTTTGCAAGCTCCAATGTAGCAGCGGATCATAACCAGCTGACCATGGAAATGATGAAAAAAATTGCCAACAAGCATGGTCTTGTATGTTTACTGCATGAGAAACCTTTCGCTGGAATTAACGGCAGCGGCAAACATATCAATTGGTCTCTGGCTACAGATACCGGAGAAAATCTATTAAAGCCCGGTAAAAATCCCATTGATAATATACAGTTTTTATTATTTTTAAGCGCAGTCATTAAAGCGGTAGACCAATATCAGGATTTACTTCGAATCTCTGTTGCCAGTCCAAGCAACGATCACCGACTTGGAGGCAACGAGGCACCTCCTGCCATTATTTCCATGTACCTGGGTGACGATTTAAAAGAAGTTCTGGACGCCATTGCTGAAGGAAAATCAGAAGTGCCTATGCGAGACAGAAAAATGGGTATCGGTGTTCAAATTCTTCCGGATTTTAAAAAGGATACGACCGACAGAAACCGAACATCGCCTTTTGCATTTACCGGAAGCCGCTTTGAATTCCGAATGCCGGGTTCAACCACATCAGTTTCATGCCCTTCCTATATGATCAATACCATTGTAGCCGATGCACTAATGGAATTTGCTGATCAGCTGGACAGTTCTGATGATACCCAAGCAGATGCCCTGAAGCTTATCAAAGAAGTTTATCAAAAGCATCAGCGAATTATTTTCAACGGAAACAATTATTCCGAAGAATGGGTAAAAGAAGCAGAAAAAAGAGGCTTACTGAATTTGAAATCTGCCGTTGAAGCCTTTCCTCACTTCACGGATAAAAAAAACCTGGATCTGTTTAAAAGGCAGAACATCTTTAGTCCTGTGGAGGTTACAGCAAGACAAGAAATCTTATTTGAAGAATACTGCAAATTAATTAATATCGAAGCCCTCACCATGTTAGATATGATAAATAAAGATATCCTTCCGGCAGTCTCTGCTTATGTGAAAGACTTATCGGATGTGGTAATGAGCAAAAAAGCTATCTCAGAAGACATTCCATGCGAAATGGAAAAGAACCTTATCTCCAATTTATCTTCTGCTTGTGATTGCCTGTATATAAAAGCAGCTGCATTGGATCAGTGCTTAATTGAGGTAAATACAATAGAAAAAGTATGTGATGCTGCTAACTATTTCTTTGAAAAAGCAGTTCCTGCTATGAACGAATTACGTGCTATAGCGGATGAGCTTGAAACTATCACAGCAGCAAAATATTGGCCTATGCCAACTTATGGTTCGCTTCTCTTTACTTAACATATAACTCAACTTATTACAAGGAAAGAAGAATGAAAAGAATCTATGTGTACGCATAGATTCTTTCATTAAAAATTAATTGCCGGACTTTTAAATGTATGCTAAAATATTTTTTTCAAAAACTAGTAATTGAGAGGTGGTGACAGTGTTGGATAAAATATTGCTTGTTACAAGAAATACAAAAAGTAAAGACGCCCTTTTAAAGTATTTAATAAATGACTTAAATAGAACAGTGGAAGTG
>DKLE01000281.1:0-2620 GCA_002455605.1 Firmicutes bacterium UBA6648 | reverse complement strand
CAGACAGCGTTGAATCCGGTAAGCTGAAGCTGGCTGAGACCACCTTCGATCTGATCATTGTAAATTATCCGCTGGATTCCCATACCGATGCTTCATTCTCCATTTACTGCGCCCAAAGCACATCTGCAGGAGTTATAGCACTCTTAAAAAGTAAGGAAATCGATGCACTGTCCGAGCGTCTGGAAAAGTACGGTATAATCGTTATTAACAAGCCAATTTTAAAGGTGGTCCTCAATCAGGCTATAAAATTTGCAGAGCTTTCCAAAAACAGAGTCCTTACTCTAAATGAAGAAAATCTTAAGCTTCAGGATAAAATTGTCCAGATTAAATTGGTAAACCGGGCTAAATGGGTTTTAATTCGATACCTGAACATGACCGAAAATCAGGCACATAAATATATTGAACAGCAAGCTATGGAAAGACGGGTATCCAAAAAAAAAATAGCGGAAAAAATTCTGAAAATGTACGAGCATTAAATAGATATAATAAAGGCAGGCTGATAATCAGCCTGCCTTTATTATCCCAACTTTTTTATTTCTCTTCGAAGCCTGTTAATGATTTTTTTCTCCAATCTGGATATATACGACTGGGAAATCCCCATCTTATCCGCTACCTCTTTTTGGGTCATCTCTCTGCCGCTTATCAGGCCAAATCTCATTTCCATTATTTGTTTTTCTCTGTTATTTAATTTCTTTAATGCGTATATTAAAAGCTTTCGATTGACTTCTTCTTCTATATGACCATAAACAACATCATTTTCTGTACCTAGGATATCTGATAAAAGCAACTCGTTTCCGTCCCAGTCTACATTTAAAGGTTCATCAAAGGAAACCTCACTTTTGATTTTATTATTTCTTCGAATATACATCAGTATCTCATTTTCTATACATCTTGACGCATAGGTAGCTAATTTTATATTTTTTTCTGCATTAAAGGTATTGACCGCCTTTATCAGTCCAATGGTTCCGATTGAAATCAAATCCTCAATATTGATTTTCGATCCCTCAAATTTTTTTGCTATGTATACCACCAATCTTAAATTTCTTTCTATCAAGATTGCACGGGCATCTTCACTGCCTTTTGAAAATTCCTCAAGTAAATGCTTTTCTTCTTCACTGTTTAAAGGAGGAGGCAGGACTTCACTCCCGCCAATATAGAAAATTTCATCTGTTTTAGAAGTCCTTATCCATTGAAGAATCTTCGAAATTTGCTCTAGCGCCCATTGTTTCATATTCCAGCTCATTATGCTACCCCTCCTGTTAAAAAGTCTTTACTTAAAAGCATCTGATATTCTTCTCCCTCTCCCAGTTTACAAAATTCCGTATCATATACTGCCACTATAATACTTCCTAATGAATTATTATTGACATATGCATTGTCCACTCTATATCCCTCCAAAATTCCGTTTTTAACGCCAATACTGCTATATGGCACTAAACAATATCTCTTGTTAAAATCAATATCTTCCATACTCTTTAATCTGGCTGCCGCCGATTTGCTGATAATAGCTACTGCTTTTCCGGTTAAGGGATCTTTTAAAAAGTTACCCGAATCAATGAGTGCCCTGTGAGTTACGGTATGTCCTTCTATTTCTACTGTAATATCTGTAAATATCCGCTCTTTAATCTGTTTTGCCTTCATTATATTTGAAAATACCATGATAACAATATAAGATACTATTGCACCAAGCACGATGTTCATATAAGATATATCACCAATATATAAAACCGCATTGTTTGTAATGCCTCTGATTCTGGTTATGTATAGCAATATAATAGTCATCCCTCCTATAAAAGCAGAGACGATATAAATCAGTATGGTTCCTTTTAATATTTTTTTATCAAAGGCTACGAATGCTAAAAGTACAGAGAACATTACTTTAGTCAAAAGCCCTAGTAATATACCTATATTCTGAACAAGAATGATAAATGAAAAGAAGCCGCAAAGTATTCCTCCGATAATTAATCTCTTTTTACTGGTCTTTAAGCTGGCTATTTTGCTAGATAAATATAAAATGAGAATACCCATAAGAAAGTTTTCGGCAAATAAGTATTCTGCATAAATCTCCACATAAAAAACCCCCTTGCAAGCTACATCATAATAGATTATAGACCTCACAAAGGGGAAAAATTGTCATATTCAAATGTCGAATAATAAATTTAATTTTAATTTATTTTACAGCTTTCTTTGCTGTTTCACATAGCTGTGTAAATGCAGCTGCATCATAGATAGCCATTTCTGCAAGCATCTTTCTGTTGATTTCAATACCTGACTTCTTTAGACCATCCATTAATCTGCTGTAAGAAATATCATTCATTCTTGCACCAGCATTAATTCTTGCAATCCAAAGTCTTCTGTATTCTCTCTTCTTATTCTTTCTACCAATATAAGCAGAACGCAATGAACGCATAACTGCCGGGTTAGCAGCTCTAAATACCTTGCTCTTCTGTCCGTAGAAACCTTTTGCTAATTTTAATATTTTCTTATGTCTTTTATGAGCATTAACGCCCTTTTTTACTCTTGCCATTATTCAAACCTCCTAATACTAGTTATCTAATACAGCTGTAATTCTCTTGTGATCGGCGCTACCAAGAATTGTTGACTTTCTCAGTCCTCTCTT